>NZ_JAMYOI010000018.1:0-121445 GCF_040319775.1 Mesorhizobium sp. M0870 | reverse complement strand
GAATGCGCTTCGGCTGGAGTTGCCTGTGGCAGCCATTTTCTGGAGCAATGCACCGCTGATGAGGTCCGCCAGCACGACGGCCGCGTCCGTTTCAGAACCAGACGTCGCTGAGGCGATGCCCTCGTGGATAAGGGTCTGTCGGGTCGAGGCCGTACTGGCCAATGCTGGTAATCCAGGCCTGCCCGGCAATGGTGACCACGACAGCGTCGCGATCGCCGACGCGCGCATTGGCGATCACCCGGGAATCGAAATGGGTCCCGATGATCGACTTGTTGCGGAACAGCTCTCCCTTGGCGATCTGCCCCTTTGCCGACATCACCGCCAGCCGCCCGGTGGTGCCGGTGCCCGTAGGCGAGCGGTCGAGCCTGCCATGCAGACACACCGTGCCGTTGACGCTTTCCACGCGACCGTCGACGCGCTTGATCGGGCCTTCGAAAATCACGTTGGACACGTCGCGGATCTTAGCGTTCTCCGGATGCACGACAACGAGCTGTTCGTTGGCCGCCTTCTTGATACGTTGGCCCATCAGCGACATCTGGTGTGCCTCGTCGGGTGTTATGGAAAAGCCCAGTGCGCGCGCGTTCACATGGGCGAAAGTCATGCCGCCATAGGAGGTGTCGACGGTGATCGTGCCGAGCCCCTCGACTTCGACAGGTGTGTCGAGGTGGAACGCGAAAGCCGGCACATTGGTGAACTCCACCTGCTTCACCTTGCCGTTCTCGCAGAGGCAGCGCACCTCGATCATGCCGGCCGGCGCCTCCATGCGCAGCCGCGTCTCGGGTTCCTTCATCGGCACCATGCCCGTTTCCAGCGCCACGGTGGCGACGCAGATGGTGTTGGAGCCCGACATGGGCGGGTATTCGGTGCTTTCAATTATGACGTAACCGAGATCCGCCGAGGGATCGCAAGGCGGCAGGATGATGTTGCCGTTGACGTAGGGCGCACCGCGCGGCTCGAACAAGAGCAGCCCACGAATGTCGTCCATATGCGCTTCGAGATACTCCTTCTTTTCGAACATGGTCTTGCCCGGAACGTCCTTGACGCCTCCGGTGATCACATTGCCGACTTCGCCCTCGGCATGGCAGCCGACGACCGTGAATGTTTTCGTCCAGCGCATTTTTCTCCTCCAGTGATTGATCTTGGCCCTGGCGATACCGATTCAGACCGTGTCGAGCCCCCGTTCGAGAAAACGATCGAGTTGTTCCATTTCCTGGTGCGAGAGGACGATACCGTCGCGCTCCGACGTCTCGCGGGCTAGGAACCGCCTTTGCGAGGGTAGGCGCGCACCTTGGCCCAAGATCGCCTCGAACAGCGCTTCAGCACGGCCCAGCGGATTGCCGGGCCGGCCGGCGGCGAAGGCTTTCGGCGAGAAAGCGATGACCAACTCTCCGTGCGACGGATAAAGCGTCGTGGTGCCAAGCAGCTCGAGCGCCCCGGGGCTGGTCAGGTCGCCGATCATGATCCCGGCGAGCAGTTCGATCATCGTCGCGATGGCGGAGCCTTTGTGCCCGCCGAAGGGAAGCATGGCGCCCGCCAGGGCAGCTTCGGGATCGGTCGTTGGCCTGCCGTCCGAATCCATGGCCCAGCCTTCCGGCAGCTTCTTGCCTGCCCGGCGGTGGAGCTCGATCTCGCCGCGCGCGGCAACCGAGGTCGCGAAGTCGAAAACGTAGGGAGGCTGCTCTTTACGCGGCCAGCCAAAGGCAAAAGGATTGGTGCCCAGCAACGGTCCGTTGCCACCGGTCGGAGCGACGGTGGCATAGCTCGGGCACATGGCCAGGCCGGCAAGGCCTGCCTGGGTCAAGGCTTCGACTTCCACCCAAAGGGCGGAAAAATGCACGGCATCGTTGATCGCTAGCGCGGCGATGCCGCAGGAGCGTGCCCGCTCGACCAGCACCGGCAGGCCCAGTTCGAAGGCCGGGTTGGCGAAGCCGTGCTTCGCATCCACTTTCACAATGGCGGGAGCGTCTTGCGGCAACAGTTCGGGCACCGCGTCTGGGTTTACCTTCCCTGCCTTGATCGTTCGCAGCGCGCCTTCGATCCGGTAGATACCATGCGATTTGCAGGCATCGCGCTCCGCCGCGACGATGACCCGTGTGATGGCGCTGGCCTGGATGGGGTTCAGTCCGGCCTTGCGGAAAATTGCATCGACGCGCTTATGCAAGGCATCGATGGTGAGGGCGGTATTGTTCATTTCTGGCCTTCGGGTTTGGCTGCGCGCAAACGCTGCCTTTAAAAATCCAGACCGCCGGCAAAGGCTCTTATATTCTGTGCAAGCAAAGCGGGCTGCTCGAGGGCTGCGAAATGACCACCGCGCGGCATCGCTGTCCACTGGCGGATGTCCTTGAAGACGCGCTCGACCCAACTCCTGGGCGGCATCGGCAGCTCTTTGGGGAACAAAGCCACTGCAAGCGGGACGTTGATCGCTGTGCCGGACGCGAATGCAAGCGGACGGGCGCGCGTTTCCCAATAGAGTCGCATCGACGAAGCGACGGTCCGGGTGAACCAGTAAAGCGAGATGTTGGCGAGCATGTCGTCGCGCGAAAATGCGGCGTTGGGCAGATCGCCATCGCAATCGCTCCAGTCGCGGAACTTCTCGATCATCCACGCTGCCAGTCCGACCGGCGAATCCGTCAGCCCATAGGCAAGCGTTTGCGGGCGCGTCGCTTGAATATGAGCATAGCAGCCATGAATATCCGCCCATTCGGCTTTCCGTTCCAGGAAGGCGCGTTCTTCCAAGCTTAGGTCGCCATCCGGGCCTGGATCGTGAGGAGGTGAGTATGAGCCGGGGATGAAGTTCAGATGCACCCCGGCGAGACTGTCTGGATGCGCGTGCGCCAGGCAGGTCGACACGCCGGCGCCCAGATCGCCACCTTGCGCGAGATATCGTTTGTAGCCGAGACGGCTCATCAACTCGGCCCAAAGGTCGGCGACGGTGAACAGGTTGAGACCAGGCCTGGTCGGTCGGCTTGAAAAGCCATAGCCGGGAATCGAGGGGACCACGACGTTGAAGGCGTCCTCCTGTCTTCCGCCATGCGAAAGCGGGTCGGTCAGAAGCGGGATCAACTCATGAAATTCGAAGACGCTGCCTGGCCAGCCATGGGTGAGTATGACCGTTCTGCCGGTTGCGACAGCGGCGCGCGCATGGATGAAATGGAGGGTTTCGCCGCCGATATCCGTCTGGTAGTGCGGATGGATGTTCCAGGCGGCTTCCTGCTTGCGCCAATCGAAGCCAGTGCGCCAGTGTTGCATTAGTCGGCGCAGTTGCTCGTGCTCCGTTCCCTGCGTCCAGCCTATTGCCTGCAACTGGTCCGGCTCGCGCCAGATCGAGATGCGCTTCTTCAAATCGTCGATTTCAGACTGGGCAATCTCGATGGTGAAGGGGCGAATTTTCATGGAGCCCTCTGCTCGCCGGCCATAAGGTTTCGGGCGGCGATAAAGTCGTGACTTTGCTGCCGGTTCGCGCGAAGCGCTTCTGTCGACGCTTCGATCGAGACCGGCAAGAAACGTAGGCGAGCGCCGACCGGCGCTTGCGCCAGCCGCCAGAAATCGGCTTCGATCACCGTGGCGATCTTCGGATAGCCGCCGCAGGTGTTGGCATCGGCAAGTTGGATGATCGGCTGGCCGGACGGCGGCACTTGAACAGTTCCCGGCACGATGCCGTGGGACAGCAATTCCAGCGGCGAGAGGAGGGAAAGCGTCGCCCCGGCAAGGCGATATCCCATACGGTTGGCGTCGTTGGTGATGCTCCATTCGCTGCCGGTGAAAGCCGCCTGGGCCTCCGGCCTGAAGGCGTCGAACTCGGCGGCCGGCAAAACCCGCAATTCGATTGCCGAGGCCAAGCCGTCCGCCGCGCCTCGCCGCTCTTCCAGCGCTGCGCCGATGCCGCCCGCGGGAAGGCGGCATTGCGCAGGGTTGAGCGCAAGCCGGTCACCGCGGGACAGACCGCGTCCGGCGAAACCGCCGAAACCGCCTTTCACATCCGTCGCGCGCGACCCCATGACGGACGGCAGATCGAGCCCGCCGGCAAAGGCGATGTAGGAACGAGCACCGATGCGCGGGGTTTCGAGGACTAGGGTCTCGCCGGCGCGGATCGTCATGGCCCACCAGGGTGGACAGGGCCGATCGCCGACGCTGACGGCGCAATCCGCGCCGGTGATGGCGACGGCGGTGTCGATATGCACGCGCAGCCGGAACGGATGAAGCGCGACCTCGATCCCGGCAGCCGAGGGGTCATTGCCCAGCATGAGATTGGCGATCGCCAGCGCCTGCCTGTCCATGGCGCCGCCATGGCTGACCCCCAGCGCCAGATGACCGGGCCGGCCGAGATCCTGGACCGTGTTCGGCAAGCCGGTGGTGAGGATCTCGATCATGCCTCGATCTCTGCGATTGCGAATCGGATTTTGTCTCCGGGCCTGAGCAGCACGGGCAATTCCGCTTCGGCCTTGAACAGCTTCACGTCGGTATGGCCGATTATGTGCCATCCGGAAGGCGCAGTCATCGGCATGATACCCGCCTGCGCGCCACCAATGATGACGGCGCCCTCAGTGACTTTGAGGCGAGGCGTGCTGCGCCTTGCCCAGGCAAGCAGCGGGTCGAGACCGGACAGATAGGGAAAGCCCGGCATGGCGCCGATGGCGGCGACGGTGTAGGTGGCCGCCGCGTGGCGGCTGACGGTCTCGTCGACAGACATGCCGCAATGTGCGGCCCAGCCGGCGAGATCCTCGCCGCGCGCGCCGCCATAACTGACGGGAATGGTATGATGCGTGCCGGTCACCGCGTGGGCATCGGTGCAAGCCCAGAGCGACATCAGCTGACCCGTGACGCTGTGGGCGTCCGTAGCGAGTGGGTCAAACACCACCAGCAGGTTGTTCATGCCGGGAACGGCCTCGCGCACCCCCTCTAGGCGCAGCGCGGCATTCGCCACCGCCCAGACCAGTTCCTGGGTGGCATCGCTGAAAGCCCCCTGCACGCCATCGAGCAGCAGCGCGCCCGATCCCGCAAGACTGATGTGAGGCGTACCGACAACCATGGGCGGTCAGTCCTTCACCGGCACCGTATAGTTCAGGATCAGGCGACCGCCATCCGGATAGATGGTCTGGCCGACGATGTAGGAAGCGTCGTCGCTGGCCAGGAAGGATGCGACGCTGGCGATCTCCGAAGGTTCGCCACAGCGGCCGCTCGGCGTGCGCGACAGGATGGTCTGGCGCTGCGCTTCGCTGGCCATGACCGAACTCTTGACCATGTCGGTCAGGATGGTGCCGGGGCCGATGGCGTTGACGCGGATGTTATGCGGGATCAATCCGACGGCCATCACCGCCGTCAATTGCTTGATGCCACCCTTGGACACGGCATAGGCGACGGAATTGGGAATGGCCAGGATGGCGTTGATCGACGACATGTTGATGATCGAGCCGCCGCGTCCCTGCGCGATCATGGCCCTTGCCGCGGCCTGCCCGAGAAGGAAGGGCGCCTTGAGATTGACGCGCTGAACCAGGTCGAAGGCTTCCTCGGGGAAGTCGACGAAATCGTCCAGATGGATGATGCCGGCATTGTTGATGAGGACGTCGACACCGCCGAATCGCTCTGTGGCCTTGGCAACAACATCGGCTGCCATTTCCTGCGTGCATTCGGAGAGATCCGCCGATAGCCAGGCGGCACGCTCACCAAGACGTTCGGCATGCTCGCGCCCGCGATCGGCCTGCACGTCGACAAGCACAACCTTGGCGCCATCGGCATGAAAGCGCTCGGCGCAGGCAAGGCCCAGGCCTTGTGCCGCCCCGGTAACGATCACGACTTTTCCTGCATGCTTCACAGCCAATTCCCTTTTTACAATCATGGCTTTTATGGATATGTTATCCAATCTATCTTGAACTTTGCCGCCATTGCAAGCCCGGACGGGTGGGCCTTTGCGGTCATGTTTGCCCGAGTGGCGGCGTTTATGGGCTGCTTTGGCTTTTTTCTGCCGACCATTGCAAGCCGGTTGACTCCACTGAATTAATTGTGATTGGATACTATATTCATAAAGGTGCCGACGACGGGGAGTGCAGACGATGGCGGATGGATCACAGGAAAGCGAACTGATCGACGCGTTCCGCGCTCTGGCGACGCCGTTGATCAGCGACAATCTCGCCCGTGTCCCCGGGGCTGTCGGGTTGCGGCCATTTCACCGGGTGGGCGGCGTCATGGCGGGGAGGGCGCTGACGGTCAGGACCCGCCCCGGCGACAACCAGTTCATCCATCGTGCGCTCGATCTGTTGCAGCCCGGAGACGTCATCGTCGTCGATGGCGGCGGGTATGAAGGACGCGCGCTGGTCGGCGAGATCATGACAAGTGTCGCGGCGTCGCGCGGCGCCGCAGGCATTGTCATCGACGGCGCCATTCGCGATGCCGGTGCCATCGGCCGCAATCCGTTTCCATGCTTCGCACGGTCGGCCATCCATCTCGGACCTTACAAGGATGGTCCGGGAGCCATAAATGTTCCCGTCTGCATAGGCGGCATGGTCGTCGGTCCCGGCGACATCGTCGTGGGTGACGAGGATGGCGTCGTGGCATTTCCAATCGAAGATGCCGCGGCTTTGCTGGCCGCCGTCAGGGCGCAAGAAGCGCGTGAGGCCGAGATCATGCAGAGCATCCGGGAGAACCGCTACCAGGGAGCCTATGCCCGGGCTGCCGGCGGCAGTCACTGATCGGCGGATCAGAGCCTGCGGGTGACAAATCGCGTGGCCGGCTAGCGATCTTGCTCAACATAACCGCTCCGCAGCTAACCGAGGGGCGAAACAATGCATTTCGGGCACGCCGCCTGGATGCGCCAACAGGGGAAATGGAGAGAATTAATGGTTGTTTCCTTCAAGAGGCTTGCCAAGAGGCTTGCTTGTGCCACCGCCCTTGCCGGGCTGGCTATGACCACGATGGCCGCGGCTGCCGACATCAAGATCGGCATTGTGGCCCCCATGACTGGCCAACTGGCCAGTGAGGGGCAGGATATGGAGAACGCCGTGAAGATGGCGATCGATGCCGTCAACGCCAAAGGCGGCGTCAACGGCGACAAGATCATCACCACTACCGCCGACGACGCCTGCGATCCGCAGCAGGCGGTGACCGCAGGCAGCAAGCTTGTCTCGGAAGGCGTGACCGCCATCGTCGGCGGCTACTGCTCGGGCGCCGTCTTGCCGACATTGAAGATCTATGGTGACGCCGGCATTCCATTCGTCATCATCGGAGCGAACTCGACCAAGCTGGTCGCCGCCAATCAGGGCAATGCCTTCCTAGCCAATTCAACCGGTGACATGCAGGCGACGACAGCCGTCGAGCTCTTCAAGAAGAACGGCTACAAGAAGATCGCGGTCGTGGACGAAGGCGATGCCTATTCGTCCGACTTGGCCAAGCTGACCGCCGAAGCCTTCAAGAGCGCAGGCGGCGAAATTGCCGCCAAGGAGACCACCACGGCCGGCGAGCAGGACTATTCGGCGGTCGTCACCAAGATCAAATCGAGCGGCGCCGACGCTGTCTTCTGGACCGCATATCATGCCGGTGGCGCCCTGCTCACCAAGCAGCTCCGGCAGGCCGGGTTCCAGGGCGGCATTGTGCTGGGCGACGGCAACAATTCACCGGAATATCTGGAGATCGCCGGGTCGGCCGGTGAGGGCGTGTACCTGTTGTCTCCCCCGACTGTCGACCTCTTGTCCGGCGCCGCCGACTTCAAGGCCAAGTACAAGGAAACCTATGGCCGCGACGCCGGCGCCTATGCGGCGCTCTCCCACGATGTGGGCGACCTGATCGTCGATGCGATCACGCGGGCCAAGTCGGCGGATCAGAAAGCGATCATCGAGGCGCTCAAGGCGAGCGACTTCAAGGGCCTTGCTGGTGAAATCAAGTTCACCGACAAGAACACGCTCCAGACCTCGAATTTCCGCCCGGTGATCGCCAAGGGCGGCAAGTGGGTAGCCGAATAAAGGCCAACCGGATTGACGCCGAGGCAGGCCTTGTGGCGGCCTCGGCGTCACCGCCGATTGTCTGGTGTGCCGACGCTGCGCTCAGACAAGACTTTTTCAATTCTGCCCTGGAGCATCAATGACGCTCGACCTGCTTATTCAGCAACTGGTGAACGGTCTTATCGTCGGCTCGTTCTATGCCCTGATCGCGCTTGGCTACAGCATGGTCTTCGGCGTCATCAAGCTCCTGAATTTCGCCCATGGCGACATCTACATGAACGGCGCCTTCGTCGGCCTCATCGTGTTCTCCTTCGTCGGCATATGGGTCGGCAATGGCTGGCTGGGCGTGGTCTGCGCCCTGCTTGTGTCGATGCTGGCTGTCGGCTTGCTCGGCGTCATCATCGAACGCTTCGCCTACAGGCCGATGCGCAATGCGCCGCGCCTCTCCATCCTCATCACGGCGCTCGGCGCGTCGATGGTGCTGAACGGCACGGCACTCGCCCTGACAGGCGGGCGGCATTACGCCTTCAACACGGACCTCGGTTTTGCCGGCGTGGATATTTCCACCGTTCACATCACCTACACGCAGATGGTGCTGGTGGCCGCCTCCATCGCTCTTATGGCCGGCATGCAGGCCTTTGTCTCACGCACCATGTACGGCAAGGCGATGCGCGCCGTGTCCATCGACATGGGGGCGAGCCGCCTGATGGGCATCGATGTCGACCGGGTGATCGCCTTGACCTTCTTCATGGGCTCGGCGCTCGCTGCCGGCGGCGGGGTCATGGCCGGCGCCTATTATGGCAGTGTCCATTTCTTCATGGGCTTCATCATGGGGCTCAAGGCCTTCACCGCCGCGGTCATAGGTGGGATCGGCAGCGTGCCGGGCGCCATGCTCGGCGGATTGCTGCTCGGCCTGCTCGAAGCTTTCGGTTCGTCCTTGCCCTTCGTCGGCTCGGAGTGGCGTGACGTCTTCGTGTTCGGGACCCTGATCCTGTTCCTTGTGTTCAAGCCGACCGGCCTTCTTGGACGCTCTGTCGTGGAGCGGGTGTGATGACCGACGAAGTGAGAACCATGCCGACCGCCGGGCAACCGCAATTGATGCGCTGGTCCGTCGTGCTGCCCGGCCTGGCGGCGCTCACCTGCGCGCTGGTGTTGCCGCAATTCGCCAACGCCTATGTGACGGAGGTGGCAACCACGGCGCTGCTCTATGTCGTTCTGTGCCTCGGCCTCAACGTTGTCGTCGGCTATGCAGGCCTGCTCGATCTCGGCTACGCCGCCTTCTTCGCGGTCGGCGCCTACACATCAGGCATCCTGACCGCGGAATTCGGGTTCAATTTCTGGCTTACCATCCCGGTCGCCATGGTCGCCGCCTGCGTGGCCGGCATCATCATCGGGGCTCCGACATTGAGATTGCGCAGCGACTATCTGGCGATCGTGACGCTGGGCTTCGGCGAAATCGTGCGCATCATCGCCCGCAACCTCGACATCACCGGTGGCGCGAGCGGACTCATCGGCATCGAGCGCCCGGAGATATTCGGCTTCAGGCTGATGCAGGTGCAGCACTTCTACTATGCGTTCCTGGTGCTTGCGCTTCTCACCGCCTTCGTCTGTCTGAGCGTCGAGCGATCGCGAATGGGACGAGCCTGGTTCTACGTTCGCTACGATGAGGACGCCGCCGCTGGCATCGGCATCAACCGTGTCACGGCCAAGCTGCAAGCCTATATGATGGGCGCTGTGATCGCTTCCGTGGCCGGATGCCTCTACGCAGCCAAGATGACGGCCATCTCGCCGGAGAGTTTCACCTTCAACCAATCGCTGCTCATCCTTCTCGGCGTCGTCCTGGGCGGCATGGGCCGCATTCCCGGCGTCGTCCTTGGTGCTGTTCTCGTGGCCCTGCTTCCGGAGGTGCTGCGCGGCGCGGGAACCTATCGTCCCCTGGTGACCGCGGTTGCGCTGCTGGCAATCATGCTCTTCAGGCCGAACGGGCTGTGGCCGGACAAGCGAGTTTGACCATGGCGCTGCTGGAAGTCCGCGACCTGCGTCTCAGTTTCGGAGGACTGAAAGTCCTTCACGACATTTCGTTCTCGGTTGAGAAAGGCGCCATCAACAGTCTTATCGGGCCGAACGGGGCCGGCAAGACATCACTCTTCAATTGCCTGACCGGCTTCTACAAGCCGAAGGGCGGCTCGATCAGTCTGGGCGGCCGGCCAATCACCGGCTTGCCGCCGCATCGCATCACCGCGCTCGGCCTCGCCCGCACGTTCCAGAACATCCGGCTGTTCAAGGAAATGACCGTTCTGGAAAACGCCATGTCCGGCCAGCATTGCCGCAGCCGCCACGGCATCATGTCGGCGATCCTGCACTTGCCGGCACAGCGGCGCGAGGAGGAGACGATCCGCGCGGCTGGCATGCGCTGGCTCGATTTTGTCGGCATCGAGCAGCATGCGCATCGCCGTGCCGGTGGTCTTTCCTATGGCGATCAACGGCGGCTCGAACTCGCAAGAGCCCTGGCGTCGGCGCCCGAGCTCATCCTGCTGGACGAGCCCGCCGCCGGCCTGAACGAGCGCGAGAAGCTGGACCTTGCTCACCTGATCCGCCGCATCCGTGACGAAACCGGTGTCACCGTCCTGCTGATCGAGCACGATATGGGCCTGGTCATGCAGGTGTCGGAGAAGATCGTGGTGTTCGACTATGGGCAGAAGATCGCCGACGGACCGCCGGAGGCCGTGCGAAAAGACCCCAGGGTCATCGAAGCCTATCTCGGTACGGAGGACTGATGGACGCCGAAATCGTTCTTTCCGCGGACCGCATCGTCGCACGCTATGACGGCATCGAAGCCCTTCATGGTGTCAGCCTTTCGGTCAAGCGCGGCCAGATCGTCGCCCTGCTTGGCGCGAATGGTGCGGGCAAGAGCACCACCCTGCGCACGCTGTCCGGCCTTGTTGCCGCATCCTCCGGATGTGTCCGCTTCCTGGGCGAGGACATAACCAAAGTCCCTGCCCATCGCCTGCCGCATCGCGGGCTCGTCCACGTCCCGGAGGGAAGGCGTATTTTCGGCGACATGACGATCAGGGAGAACCTCGACCTGGGCTCGTTCACGCTTGCCGACGACGTCGAGCGCCGGCGGCGGCTGGATCATGTTTTTGAGCTCTTCCCCATCCTGGCGCGCAGACAGAATGGCGATGCAAGGAACCTCTCGGGAGGCGAGCAGCAGATGCTGGCGATCGGCAGAGCCCTCATGGCCGCGCCCAAGGTGCTGTTGCTCGATGAGCCTTCCATGGGTCTGGCGCCGCAACTGATCAAGGAAGTCATGAACATCGTGCAGCGCCTCAATCGTGAAGGCGTGACCATTCTGCTTGTGGAGCAGAATAGCAAAGTCGCCTTGAAATTCGCCGACTACGGCTACGTTCTCAAGGCCGGACGCGTTGTTCTTGAGGGACCAGGCAGCGATCTCGCGAGCAATGAAGCGGTTATCAGCGCCTATTTAGGTGGCGTCGCTGCTTAGCTGGCAAAGCTGCCAACGCCCGGATTTTACAGAATGAGGCCGCCGCTCCAGTCCATGATTTGCCCGCCTTGCAGGAGTGGGATCAGCCACAACGAGTTGATTCTGTAGAAACGTTGACCTTCCGGGCCTACCATCCAGTCTGTGTTCCGACCCCGGGGACATAGCTGACAAAACCTCGAGGGACGCACGGAAACCAGCGGATTGCCGCAACCGCGACGGCGATCCCATAATGGCTCAGGAGTGATTGTTCATCCGCTCGAACAAAGCTTCGCCCATCCGGCGCGTATGGGCCAAAATACCGACAAGCACCTCGTCCTTGTCCGCTTCGAATGCGCAGCGCCTCGGTGGCGAATTCGTCCGGACTGACCATCATACGGTTGGCTGTTCCTCCGCTGCGGGTGCTGCCAACGAGACCGGTATCGACAATTGGCGGAGCCATCTCCACCACCCGAATTCCGCTCGACCTCAATTGATGACGCAGACTGAGCGTAAAGGAATGGATCGCGGCCTGTGAGAGCAAGACAAGCGCCTTGCTGTCGAGTTCCAGGAACATCCGTCGTTGATTTGCGTTTGCTCTCCGAGGTTAGACGTTTTCAAACCGAAGGAGAACGGTGTCATGGACTGGAACCGCGTGGAAGGAAACTGGAAACAGGTGAAAGGCAAGGTCAAGGAGCAGTGGGGTAAACTCACGGATGATGACCTTGACCGCATCGCCGGCAAGCGCGATCAACTCGAAGGCAAGATCCAGGAGCGTTACGGCCTCGAAAAGGACCGTGTGCGGCGCGATATCGATGACTGGTACGGTCGGCAGGGCTGGTAGGCGTGTGAGCCCCGGCTGCGGCCAACTCCAAGACGCGGCCCGGGTGCCAATTCGGCAGGTCCGGGCCATGCAGGCGCCGAGCCTTATCGTCAGTTGAATTTTGCAGCAAGGATTTCGTACTGTGTCAGAAGATATCTCTCGCAAGCAAGAGCAACGGGGGACAAGAAGGATTGTCATGTGGGCGGTCGCAGTTATCGCTGTGATTTTCCTTGTTCTGCTTGCTACATTCGTGTTCGGCCCGTTGGTGTGATTTTCGTTGCGATGATTGAGCTGTTTCCTGCACGATCCAGGGATGATCGGGCGTTTGAGGGCGCTTGCAGCGGCCACCAGTGAGCGACGATGTGTTTGGCGAGGATATGCGGCTGGCGCTGCTTCCGCGGCCGGACGGCGCAACAAGCGGCGCTTACCGTCGCGCGGCTAACAGTCTGCGTTAGCCTGAAACCGTTTCACAGGAATTTCGCTGAACACGATTTCGCCGGGAACTATCAGCAAAGGATTGGTTTGGTGGCGGTACACAACCAGGAGATCCACCATGATTGTCAAACTTCTCTCCACCGCTGTGCTCGCGCTCACATTGGCCACATCGGCAATGGCGCAGTCGAACGGTTCAAGCTCCAACAGCGGTTCGGGCACGACGCCCGGAACCACGAATGATGCCAATGGTACCGCCGGTTCCGGTTCCGGTACTTCGACAACCCCCGTTGACCCGAACGCAACAAATTCGACAACCACCCCGAACGGCATGAGCGACCGCTGCAAGGACGCCGCGGGCAATGATACCGACACAAACACCGCCTCCGGCACGACAACGTCGAATGTGCAGAACTGCAACAAATAGATTGGTGCCTCGGAGCGCTGCCGGACATTGCTCCTTTCCCTGGGGCTGCGATCGGGCCGCGTTTTGCGACTGCGATGGCATGCGCGGATGAGCCGACAACCCGTCAGGCTGATGCCATCCGCGCTGCCCTGGGTGGCAGGCGTATCCGCGGCAATCGTCATTATTCCGGTAGTTTGCGCCGTCAACTTGGTCCGCGGCGACAATCTCCGGGAAACCACCATTGCACAGGCCATCGGTGGCGACCCTGACCGGGCCGTCCCGGCAATGATCCGCCACGGCTGTGGCGGATGTCACGAAATCCCGGGGGTACCCGGCGCCCATGGCACCGTCGGTCCGTCCCTGCAAGGCGTCGTCGAAAGAGGATATATCGGGGCGTCGCGAGCCACCCCGGATGCGATGATGCGCTGGATCAGCAGGGCGCGGGATGTAGACCCGAAGGCGGCCATGCCCAATACAAATCTGTCGCTTCAAGAGGCGCGCGACATTACCGCCTATCTCTATGCGCGAACATGAGGCGCGCTGAAGTCGCCCCACGGCGCAGGCGTCTTGCCAGCAAAAGCAGCAGGCCAAGCATCAACACGGCGGCGCCCGCTACAAGTGATTGAGCCGCCAGAATCATGATTGTCTGGCTGGTTGTCGTTCCTGCTCGCATCTGGCGTACATCGGCCGCGGTGACGCTGAGGTCGGGATTTCCGAACCGCGCGGTGACGTAATTTGCAAGAGCTGCCATCTGGCCATCGTCCAGCCAGCCGCCGAAGGCCGCCATCGATTGACGCCCGGCCACGTCACCAGCTTTGACGCCTTCAAGGATGGTCATGACGACATCCTCGGGCGTGGCCGCGCCGGGGGTGCTGTTGCGGGTCAAGGACGGATAGTATCCGTCGGGCGATCCGCCTCCGTTCGCCCCATGGCACGTCGAACAGAGCGATCGATAGAGATCATCGCCGGTTGCGGTCCCGCTGCCTTGCGTCATCCCCTCGGTTCCAGCATCGCCGTCGGCCGCGGCCGCGGCCGCGTTACCCCATGAGAAACGCGGCTGCTTCTCGTCTCCCGGTTGGGTGGGCACGTCCCTGAGATAGGCGACAATAGCCTGGATGTCGTCGTCGGAAAGATGCTGCAGGCTGTTCATGACCGTTTCCGCCATCGGCCCGCCCGCGTAGGCCTTCCCGGGCACGGCGCCGGTTTTGAGAAATCGAGACAGCTCTTCGTTGCTCCAGCCGCCGACGCCTGCGATCTTGTCGCTGGTGATGTTGAAGGCGTGCCAGATGCCGGCGGTGCCGCCGGCAAGCTTGTGGTCTTCATCCATGCCGAACGTCGCATTCCTTGGCGTGTGGCAGGCACCGCAGTGGCCGAGCACCTCGACAAGGTAGGCTCCCCTGTTCCATGCGGCGGTCCGGCTCCGATCAGGCGTGAAACTGCCGGTTTGGAGATTCGCGAGCTTCCACAGCGCAACCGTCCAGCGCTGGTTGAATGGAAAAGGCAGAATGTTTCGCGGCCGCGGCTGGGAAATCGGCGGCTGCGCAAGGATATAGGCCCGAATTGCAAGCACGTCCTCGCGGCTCATTGCGGCGAAGCTGTCATAGGGCATGGCGGGGTAGAGATCGGCTCCGTCGCGCCTGATACCTTTCTTGACGGCTCGCACGAACTCGTCCGCGGAATAGCGTCCGATGCCCGTTTCGAGATCTGGTGTGATGTTGGTCGAGTATACATCGCCGAACGGTGTCGGCACGCGATAGCCTCCAGCGAAGGGGCGGCTCGGATTGGACGTGTGGCAGCCGATGCAGTCGGCCGCTCGCGTGAGATATTCACCCCTCTGGATTTCGCTCGCCCGCAGCTCGGTGCAAAGCGCCAACGACGACAAGACGAGTACGACCGCCCGAGAAATGACGGGTGGGAATGGAATGCCCGTGGCAGGCCAAAGCGCGTACCGGCGGTGGATGGCCAATCTCCGCGTCTTTGGCGTCGTCACAGTTCGCACCCGCTGAAGATCAGCCCTGCCACCACTTGCGCCAGCAAGATGAGCGTGAACAGCGCCCCGACGCCCACCGAAGTCCTGGCAAGGAACGCACGCGTGCGCGCCCTCCGGGGCGGGATCGTACCATGTCCGCGGTCATGAACGGCGTGCCACGACAGCAGCGTGCCTGCCAGGGCGACAGCGGCGCCTATCAATGAGAACAAGGCAGTGGGACGAAAGCCGGCATGGCACTGCCAGGATGCAATGGAGTAATCGAGCTGCAGGGCTATTGCCCACGCAACTGGCCCGCTGACCAGGCCTGCCCAGGAAACGCCGGTACGGATCGCCTGCATCTCACATCCTCGGAGCCCAATAAATAACAAGATAGAGCACGACCCATGAGACGACGACGAAGTCCCAGTAGAACGCATTGTCCGAGACGTCGCTGAAGCGGCGGCCCGCCTTGCCTTTTTGCGTGAACATGAGAACCGCCAGGACGATCGTGTCGCCGACATCGGTAAGAAGATGCGTCGTATGCAGTCCAAGCAGGAACCACACGATCGATCCGTAAGCGTTCTGATCCCAGGAAATCCGCAGAGCCGGAAATTCCCAGATGCGAACGATCAGCGGAAGAATCCCGACGATCGACATGACGACCATGCCAAGGCGAACTTTCGCGAGGTCCTGGCGACGCGCCCAAAACTCGATCAGGTGGTTGGGCACGACGCTCGCAACCAGAATAATCAACGCTGCCGTGCCCGGCAGCAAATCTGGCGCCGGGGCTCCGATGGGCCAATGCCGGGCCAGCACAGCCAGATAGAAGTAGGTGCCTATCGCCAAGGCAAAACCTGTTGCCTCGAGAGCAATGAAGGCAAGGGTTCCCCACCACATCGGGCTCGCCGACCCGAAATCATATGTGGGCAGGTGGCTGACGTCGGCGACGGGACGGTGCCTCATTCCTCGTCCTCCGGCTCGCCTTTCGGCCAGAACCAACAGATGAAGCCGATCGAAACCGGGATCGCTCCCCAGACCACCGCCCATGGCGTGTATATCGAACCGAGAAATGCGCCGCCCACCGCAATGGCCGACAGCAGCGGCCAGATCGAGTTGTCAGCCGATGGCACCCTTAGTTGCGGCACCGCATCGGCGACCGTGCCGGCGAGCACCTCGCGTGCGTCGACACGCAGACCCTCGACCACGGGAAGCGTATCGGGCTCGGCCCAAAGCGGTTCGCGGTGAGTTACCACGGGCAGCCGCGAAAAATCGTAGGAGGGCGGCGGCGACGTCGTCGCCCATTCGAGCGTGCTCGCGCCCCAGGGATTGTCTCCGGCAATGCGGCCGTTGCGAAGGCTGAGCAGGAGGTTCAGGAAGAAAAGCGCAAAGCCGGCGAACACCACCAGTGAAGAGAGGCTGATGAGGAGGTTCATCTCGCCCCAGCCGCTCGCCGGCGGATACGTATAAACGCGGCGCGGCATGCCTTGCAGACCGAGAATATGCATGGGGAAGAAGGTGAGATTGAACCCGAGGAAGACGAGCCAGAAATTCCAGCGGCCGAGCCTCTCCGACAGCATGCGTCCGGTGATCTTGGGAAACCAGTAATAAACGGCGCCGAGCAGGGGGAAGACGGCGCCCCCGACCAGCACATAGTGGAAATGGGCAACCACGAAATAGGTGTCGTGCACCTGCAGGTCGAGCGGCACCGAGGCGACCATGACCCCGGTCAGGCCGCCGATCACAAAGGTGAAGATGAAGCCGAGCACGAAAAGCATGGGCGTGGCGAAGATCGGCCGGCCGCCCCAGATCGTCGCAATCCAGCAGAAGATCTGAATGCCGCTCGGAATGGCGATCATCATCGAGGAAGCGGTAAAGAAGCTTTCGCCGAGCTGCGGCAGGCCGGTAGCGAACATGTGGTGCACCCACAGGCCGAAGGAAAGAAAACCGATCGAGATCAACGACAGGACGATGCCGAGATAGCCGAAGATCGGGCGGCGAACGAAGGTCGGCAGGATCGCGGAGACGAAGCCGGTCGCCGGAATGAAGATTATGTAGACCTCGGGATGGCCGAAGAACCAGAACAGATGCTGCCACAGCAGTGCATCGCCGCCTGCTGCGGGATCGAAAAATTTCGTGCCGACCAGGCGGTCCAGGATCAGCATTGTACTCGAGACCATCACGGCCGGCATGGCGAACAGGATGACGAAAGCCGTAACGAGGACGGACCAGACATAGAGCGGGATGCGGTCGAGCGACATGCCGGGAGCACGTTGTTTGAACACTGTCGCGATGATCTCGACCGCTACCGCGAGCGCGGACACTTCAGTGTAGGTCACCATCTGCGCCCAAAAATCGGGGCGCTTGCCGATGCCATATTCGGGTCCGGCGAGCGGTACGTAGGAAAACCAGCCGGCATCCGCACCGGTTTCGAAGGCAAAGGCGATCCAGATCATCAGCCCGCCGGAAAGATAGACCCAGTAGCTGAATGCATTGAGCCGCGGAAAGGCGACATTGCGAGTGCCGATCATCAGCGGCACCAGGTAAATGGCGAAAGCTTCCATCACCGGCACGGCGAACAGAAACATCATCGTCGTGCCATGCATGGTGAACAGCTGGTTGTAGAGATCGGGGCCGATGTGGCCGGCCTCAGGCTGGGCAAGCTGGAAACGCATGGCGAGCGCTGATAGACCCGCAAGGATGAGAAACAGGAAAGCCGTCACGATATAGCGCCGTCCGATCAGCTTGTGATCGACCGTGACCAGCCAGCCGTAGAAGCCTTTCGGCGTTCGCCAGGCATGCGCCAGAAAAGCGCGCAGTCTCACCTCTTCGAGGCCGGTGTCACGGATGCCTTTCAAGCCCTGCTCGGTATGCTCGGCCGGCTTTCCCGCAATGCCGCTCATTCGAGGCTTCCGAGATAGGTGACGACCGCGTTGAGATCGTCGGCGCTAAGGGCAATGCGCGGCATCTTGGCGCCAGGCTTTATCGACTGTGGATCGGCAATCCAGGCGGCGAGTGCGCCAGGGGTCATGGCCAGCGTATCCGCGGCCAGTGCACGTCGGCTGGCGAGATGGGTAAGATCAGGTCCGACCGTTCCGCTGGCAGGCGTGCCTCTTATCGTATGGCAGAGCGCACAGCCGGTGGAAAGAAATGCCTGTTGGCCGTGGCGTTCTTCCTCGCCGCCAGGCGCCGATGCGACGGCGTTTTGCCTGGATTGCCATGCTTCGAACGCTTCGCGGCTTTCCGCGATGACGGTGATGGCCATATGGGCGTGCTGATAGCCGCAGAATTCGGCACACTGGCCACGATAGATGCCGGGCTTATCGGCGATGAGGGTAAGCTGGCTTAGCCGGCCCGGAATGAGATCGCGCTTACCGGCAAGGTTCGGCACCCAGAAGCTATGAATGACATCGAGCGAATCGAGTTCGACCTTGACCGGTTCGCCAACCGGGACATGGATTTCATTTGCCGTGACGATCGATTGCGAGGGATCATTACCGGCATACCGGACCTCCCACCACCATTGGTGCCCCGTGATCCGCACGGCAAGCGTTTCCGTTCCGCTCAGCGAAGCAATGGATTTGCCGGCGAAAAAACTCGCTATCGTCATCATGACGAGCACCAGAACGGTCAACGCAATGGCGCTGCCGACAGCGCGGGTAAATCGGCGCTCCTGATGTGAATCGATCTCGAGCGGCGAGCGCGTTGTCTCGGACAGGCGGCGATGCAAAAGCGCTGCCGCCAAGACCAGCATGACAAGCAGCCACGTGGCCACCGCGACTGCGCTGAAAGACCAGATCAGATCAAGGATTCTCCGGGCGTTCGCACCGTGTGCATGGAGGGCCGACTGCCGATCGCCGCATCCTGCCAATACCAACATCGGCGCTGCGCTGACCCACCTCAAACGCTGTTGCGCGGCCTTTCCCGGAACAATGTCAGTCAGGATTTGCGTTGGACATGTAAAGGCAAGCGACATTCGCGGTCGTGTCCGCCTGCGAGAGCCGGCCAACGGACTCATGCACCTCGCCATGAAGGATCCACCATCGTTGCCAAGGCCATAACGCAGCTGACTGAAAAAGGATGCTTGGCAACACCGCCCCGGCGAAAACCGACGTGAAGCGGTGCGGGTTAGACGATGCGCAACTCCTGGGGAGCCTGATGCCGCCGACTGCTCGTTTGAATCCAGAAAGCGACCAAGAGCAGTGCGGCTCCGCCATAGATCAGGCCAGCGGGAATCCACATGATCAAGCCTGCAAGTTGCTGGTCCTCGAGCGGGCTGAGCCCCCACAGATCCGAGCCGACGGCGTTGGCCGGATACCACAGCTTTGGCGAGACAACGAGCAAAGCCCCGAGCAGCCCGGTGTGGAGCGAGGTGAAGAAGAGATGCATCACCGCATTGCCGCGAGCGTGCTCGCGGCCAGGGCGAGGCAGCAGCACCCACCAGAACAAAAGCCCGGTGCCGAGGAAGCTCGCGTGCTGGGCATAGTGCAGGAAACCCTGCTGGAGGGCAGCCTCGAACAGCGCCGGGAGATGCCAAATCCATATCGCGGCTCCGTGCAGGACGGTCGCGACCACAGGGCGGCTGATGAACGCCCAGATCGCCCGAAGCGTATTTGCATGTCCGGCCGCTCCGAATATCTGGCGCAGTTGTACCGGCAGTGCCCACATCATCGCCGCTGTCGGGCGGGAGGTAACCAGCAGAGGCGCTGCGACCACCATCAGCAATTCATGCTCGATCATGTGCGCCGCAAACACATGTTCGCCCAACGCATGGATCGGGCTTACAAGGGCGAACGCCAGGACGGCCCAGCCGGCAGCAAACTGGAAGGCCTGCCGTGATCGCAAGCGACGTCCGCGTCCGCTCCGTCGCCACAGTCGGTTGGCGCCGGCAACATACAGCAAAAGGATTGCCGCCAGTGGCAATGTGATGGGGAGCGCCAGAGTCCAACCGGCCTGCGGAGCGCCGTTACCGTAGCAGATGGAGGTCGAAAAAAGCGCGTCGAAGCTCATGATCCGCATCCGTCACCCGGAAGAGCACCGGTTCATCTGGAAAGATCCAGAATGAAGCCAAGGAGGCGCGCTGTTCCCACCTCCTTGCGCCGCCTCTAGGCGTCCATCATCGATTTCGCCGGCTCTCGGGCGATATTTTCTTCTATGCGTTCGTGTCCCGGTGTTCGCGGCAGGGCCTGGCGGAAGTTCTTGGCATAGTCTGCCGGCATTTTGGGCGGCATCAGCGGCTCATAGGCATCGACCAGCGCTTCGATCACGACAGGGCCTTCCGTGGCGAAAGCCTGGTCGAGAACCGTCTCGATCTGATCGGTCCGCTCGATGCGAAAACCCTTGGCGCCCATTGCTTCCGCCGCCATGGCAAAATCGATCGGCTGCAATTCGCAGCCGAATTGCGGATTCCCCAGAAACATCATCTGCTCCCAGGCGATCTGATTGAGCATGTTGTTCTTGATCACCAGAACCTTCAGCGGGATCTTGTAGCGCACCGCCGTCGAGAATTCGCCGAGCTGCATGGCAAAGCCGCCATCGCCGACGATGGCGGCAATCGGGCGACCGGGGAATGCTATGCCGGCAGCGATGGCGTAGGCGAGACCGCAAGCCATCGACGCCAGCGATCCGGACACCCCAAATGCCTGGCCGCTGCGAAGATCGACATGGCGGGCGGCCAGTTCCGTGTTCTGACCGGAATCCGTGGCCAGCACCGTGTCGTCGGCCAACCGTTGTCCGAACGCCCGGGCAATCGCCTGTGGCTTCAAGGGTTGCGCCTGCATGTCTTCCGACTGCCGCATCATCTCGCGCCATTTTCTCATGGTCTCCTGGGAACGGTGCAGGAACTCATCGGAGGGCTTCTGCGTCAGACGTTGGTTGAGCGCGCGCAATGTCTCGGCCGCGTCGCCGACAAGGCCGGCTTCGACTGGAAAGCGCAAGCCGATCCGCTGCGCATCGCAGTCGATCTGGACGCCACGGGCCTGCCCGGGCTGCGGGTAGTATTCGATATAGGGAAAGGTCGAACCGACAATCAGCACCGCGTCACAGCTCTCCATCGCCTCTTGCGAAGCCAGGGTTCCAAGAATGCCGATCCCGCCGGTGGTGTAGGGATGGTCGTCCGGCAGCACCGCCTTGCCCAGCAAGGCCTTCGCGACAGGCGCCTGCAGCAGGCGCGCCGTGTGTTCGAGTTCGGCGGCCGCGCCGATGGCGCCGCGTCCGGCCAGGATCGCAACCCGCGAAGCGTCATTGAGAATGTCGGCGGCTTTGTCGAGCTCAACGTCCAGCGGTACGCTGTGAGCGGCGAACATATCCTGCGGCGTGTGCGCCGGGCGATTGCGCTTGGAGCGCTTCGACGGATCGCGCTCCTGCTCCTGGATGTCGCTGGCAATCGAAAGATGTGCGACGCCCTTGCGCGCCAGCGCGGTTCGGCAGGCAAGGCTGGCGACGTTTTCCATATGCGCGGCATCGGCAACATGGGCGTTATAAACGGAGACATCATTGAACACGCGCGTCAGATCGACATCCTGTTGCGTGAACGTCTCGATCAGATCGTGGAACTGCATGCCCGTAATCGCCAGCACCGGAGCCTGGTCGAGCTTGGCGTCATAGAGGCCGGTCAGAAGATGTGTTCCGCCGGGACCGGACGTCGCAAGGCACACGCCCAGCTTACCTGTCCACTTGGCATACGCACATGCCATGAAGGCAGCCGATTCTTCATGCCGGACCTGAACGAAGGCAATCTTGTCGCGCCGCGTCCGCAACGCTTCCATGACGCCGTTTATGCCGTCTCCCGGCAAGCCGAACACCACCTCCACGTCCCAGGCGACGAGCGTATCGATGAGAATTTCTGCTGCATTTGGCATGTCAGGGTAGCTCCGGCGGATGGTGTCCGAACCGGTGAATCCCGAGTTGGTTCCTTCGTCACAATAAATCGTGACAGGTTTCTGGAAGCGATCTCCCCGGAGCGGTCTATTCGATCTGCTCGAACGTGCATTGCCGTGGCGCCTTGTCGGGGCGCCAGCGCAGCAGTTTGGTGCCGTGGCGAAACCGATTGCCGGTAACGTGGTCGAAGCGGACCTCCACCACCAGTTCAGGTTCCAAGGGTTCCCATTGTCCGCTGCGCTCCGTGCTCCAGCGGCTCGGGCCGCCGGGCGCCTTGCCGGTGAATCCGGGCTCTGACCGCAGCCCTTCCAGCCGGCGCGTGAGCGCTCCTCTGTCGGTCCTGGCGATGGTCGACGTGAAGCCGACGTGATCGAGCTTGCCGTCGTCATTGTAGAGGCCGAGGAGCAGCGAGCCGACCTCACGACTGTCCGCGAGATAGCGGAAACCGCCGACAACGCAATCGGCGGTGCGCCTCGGCTTTACCTTCACCATCGCACGTTCGCCGCACAGATAATGCTCATCGAGCACTTTGGCCACGATGCCGTCGGTCGATGCATGGCCGGAGCCGTTTAGCCATCGAGCCGCCGTGGCTGCATCATAAGCGCACTTCGACAGGCGAAGATCTGGACTGTTCGAGGAGGTCGCGAAGTCCTCGATCGCTCGCCGCCTTTCGACAAGTGGCTTGCCCGTGATGACCTCGCCGCCCGGCCTGGCAAGCATGTCGAAGAGGATCAGACTGGCAGGCGTCTGCGAACTCAGTTTGCGGATTCTGCTTTGTGCTGGGTGAAGGCGCATCTGCAGCGCTTCGAAGGAAAGCTCACCGTCAACCTCAATGACAATCTCGCCGTCGATGACGAAGTGCCCGCGCTTGAGGTCACGCAAAATCTCCGTGATTTCTGGAAAATAGCGGCCGAGCGGCTTGCCGGATTTGGCGCGCAGGTCAACGGCGTTGTCGCTCTTGAAAGCCAGGCAGCGAAATCCGTCCCATTTGGGCTCGTACTGCCAGCGGTTCCCGTCCCTGGGGATTTCATCGGCAAGCCTGGCCTCCATCGGAGGAGTGTCCAGCGGGAGCGGGAAGGCGTTTATCGGTTCATGCACGGGTCAGGCCTCCAAAACCGGTTCAGGAACGGCTCCGGCTTTTCAACTTCCAGGACTGGCACCGCGTTCCATCTGACGGTTCTGCCTGGTTCTTCGCGATGGGACATTTTAATTTGCCGCGGAACCCGGATGACGGCTGGTCGCTTTGATGTCATCGGCAACGCGAGCGGAGATGTCCCATCGATCCCTCATTGTGGATAGCTTTTGTCGGAACCGTCATTCTGATGCAGATGCCGCCAGGCCCCGACAGCATGCTGGTGATGGCACGCGGCATCGGGCAGGGGCGCGACGTGGCGCTGTTCACGGTGCTCGGCATGACGCTGGGCGCCGGACTTGTGCAGCTTCCGCTGATTGCATTCGGCCTGTCCTCGCTTGTCCACGCCTCGCCCCTGGCGTTCAATCTGCTTCGATGGGCCGGGGCGGCCTACATCGTCTGGCTGGGTGTCCGGCTGCTGCTTTCATCCTCGGCAACCATTCCCACGGGTGACCTCAAGGCCCTGCGGCCGCTCGCCGCCGCCCGGGAAGGAATGATCGCCAATCTGAGCAATCCCTGGCCTTTGATGTTCATGGTTGCGTTCCTGCCGCAATTTGTCGATCCGCATAGGGGCTCCGTCACGTTGCAGCTGGTGCTGCTTGGCGCAACACAGAAGATAACCGGTGTGCTGGTGCTGGGAGCCTACGCCTTGGCATCGGGCGCGGCCGGCGCATGGGTCATGCGGCACCCTCGCGCAAGGCTTTGGCAGCAGCGGCTCGCCGGCTGTCTCATCATCGGCCTCGGCGTGCGGATGGTGATCGGCGGCGGTACGAGCCGCTGACGAAGCGGATGAACAGCCGGGCCCCACACTCGACTTTGGCGCCGCTGGACATTCCTTCAAAGAAGTCGCCTGAATGACAGGCTTCGAGACAAGCATTCTCTTCTTCAGGGGACGGAGCATTCGCTTGGATGTTCGGCTCCGCCGAAAGAACCCGCATGGGATGAAACGCCGTCGCGGGCCGGGACTGTGTCCAGGAACAAAAAGCCTGACCAGAGGTTCGAACTTGATCTCAATGCAGCTTGAAACGGCTGCTTCATCGGCATCCGATTGGAATGTTCGTCATGATTTCTTGCGTGGCCCCGGTAAAGACGCGCTTCAATGAACAAGCCACCTGAAGAGGGCCAAAGGGCAAGCGAGCAAAAAAAAGGTGGCGTCGTTCGGGCTCTCGGGCTTGGTTTGATCACCGGCGCGGCCGATGACGACTGCTCGGCCATCGGTACCTACGCGAGCGCCGGAGCCCGGTTCGGCCCCGACCTGCTGTGGACGGCACCTGTCACGCTGCCGATGATGTATCTCGTCGTCTACCTTTCATCCAAACTTGGCCAGGTTTCGGGTCGCGGGCTCTTCAAGGTCATATCGGACTTCTATCCGCGTTGGCTGCTATGGTCTGTGCTGGTGGGCGTACTGATTGGCAACACGATCGAGGCAGCCGCCGACCTTGGCGCCATGTCGGCGGCCATCGTGCTGTTCGTTCCTCTGCCTGCTCCCTTGGTCGTCATTGTCGTTGCGGTCGTCATTTTTGCCCTGCAGGTGTTCGGATCGTATAAATTGATCCGAAATGTGTTCCGGTGGCTGGCTCTGGCTCTGCTTGCCTATGTGGTCTCCGCGGTGCTTGCCAAACCGGATGCCGCCTCCGTTCTGCGTGGCACGCTATTGCCAAAAATCGAGTTCAGCCGCGAATACCTGTCCATCCTCGTCGCCATCGTCGGGACCACGCTCTCCGCATACCTTTACACGTGGCAGTCCAATCAGGAGGTGGAGGAGGAGATCGCCAAGGGTCGAACGAGCCTCGAAGAGCGCAAAGGCGCCACCGAGGGCGAGCTGCGCCGATCCCGCCGCGATATCCTAATCGGCATGACGTTTTCCAATCTGATCATGTATTTCATCATCCTTTCGACAGGGTCGACGCTCTACAAGGCCGGGCAGACGCAGATCGAGACAGCGGCACAGGCGGCCGAAGCGCTGCGGCCGCTTGCCGGCGACGCTGCCGGCATTCTCTTTGCGGCCGGTATAATTGGCGTCGGCTTTCTGGCCGTGCCGATCATGACCGCTGGCGCCGCTTTCGATTTCGCTCAGGCGATGGGATGGAAGAATAGCTTGCATGCCAAACCCCGGCAGGCTCCCAAATTCTACATCGTGATCGGGGTCATAACGCTGGTGGCGGTGGGCCTCAATTTCTTCGGCTTCAACCCGATGAAAGCTCTGGTCTGGTCCGGCATCGTGCAAGGATTTTCAACGCCGCCGCTGCTGCTTCTCCTTCTCATCATGACCAACAACCGCAAGATCATGGGTGACAAGGTCAACAGCACAAGCACGAACATCCTGGGTGGGGTGACGATCCTGGCGATTCTTGCGGCGTCGGCGGGGTTGGTAGCAAGCTGGTTCCTGTAGCTCGCCGGGTGGGAAGGATGTTCAGGCATGGTGGAACATCGGCGGTCAAATGTCGTTGAGACGTTTGTGGGAGAAATGAGGTTGTCCATGTCAAAGTTGCAGGCCGCCACTCCGGATCGTTTAAGGCAACTCAGGCTTGAAGCTTCAGCACATTTCGCTCCGTTGATGCTGAACGAGGCCCTGTTGCGCCTTTCCCATGCCTGCGGAGCCGACAGCCTCGACCGCTTCGAGAAAGCCATGGTTGATCAAATCGAGGCAGCAAAGGACGATCGGGCCGATTTCGAATCGATCAAGGAATTCGCGATCGAGCAGCTTTACGCCCTGGTCCGGAACGCCAACGATTCGCCAAAAAAGAAACAGGCACTTGAGAAGATAGACACGCGCAGAACGCCCGGCCGTTCCGAAGAACCACAGACGCTCGAGGACCAACTGCAGGCGGGGTTGGAGGATTCCTTTCCGGCGAGCGATCCGCCCTCGGTGGTGTCCACGACCATTTCAGGCGGAGCAAAGAAGCTGGTCGGGACCGACGAGGTCCTGGAAAAGCAGCGGCAACAAGCGTCCAGCAAGGAAGGCCGCTCGTAGATCGCGGTGGCGGCTGGTGTGGCGGCAACCAAGGCCTGCGGACACGCCAACGGAACAGCTGGCGCCATCGCATCAAAGCTTGACAGCCGCCTCCCGCGCCCAGAGCCGCAGTTTGCGGCATGACTGCACAAACGCAGTTACCGAAGCTGCCGAATCCAGCCGCGTCAACCCCTCATCGGCATCGGGAGCGACGCCTGCTTTGATCAGGAGCGGCTCGGCCCCTGTGGTGAAGCCGATGAACTTGCAGTGCGCAAACGCATCAGACACGAAATCCTTCGCAGCGGCCTCCTTGACCAGCAACTCGGCGCCCGCCTCGGAGAGGAGCAGCACCACCGCGTCGAACAATACGGATGGACCGCCGTCGATCATGTGCCTTGCCTCGATGTGAGTGCCGTCGGCGGTTTCGACGCCGCCCACCTTGGGCGCAACCACCTCCATCACCGCGCCTTCCGCTTCGATGGCGGAACGAAGTTCCTCGAACAGCGCGACATCGGCTCCATCGCTAAGCATGACACCGACTTTGCGGCCTTCAAAACTATCAGGCCCATTTTGAATGATGCTGAGCGCCGGCGACGGCGGCAAGTCATCACGCGGCGTAACGGCGGCTTCGGCAGGTTCGGGCAGGTCACGGATGCCGAGCTTGTCGGCGACCGTGGTCGCCAGCGTTTCATCGATGTTCAACAAATGCGAAACCATGCGCTCGCGGATCGCCGGTGCCTGGACCTTGCTCAGTTCAAATGTCAGCGCCATCGCGATGTGACGCTGCTCCGGTGGTGTCTGGCTGTTGAAGAATTGCCGGGCCTGGCTGTAGTGATCGGCGAAGCTCTCCGCGCGCAGACGTACTTTCTGCCCTTCTTCGGCATCGGCGAAAGAACGGAAGCCACGCTGCGGATCCTCGCGCGGTCCCAGTCCCCATGAGTTCGGCTCATAATTGGCGCGACCGGCCGGGTTGCGCATGGCCATGTGCCCGTCCTGTTGAAAATGGGCGAACGGGCATTTCGGCGCGTTGATCGGCAGATGGGTAAAGTTCGGGCTGCCCAGCCGTTTCAATTGGGTATCGAGATAAGAGAAGTTGCGGCCTTGCAGAAGCGGATCGTTGGAAAAATCGATTCCGGGCGGCACATTCTGCGTCATGAACGCCACCTGCTCGGTCTCGGCGAAGAAATTATCCGGCATCCGGTCGAGCACCAGCCGACCGACGGGAATTGGTTCGAGGACCTCTTCGGGAATGATCTTCGTTGCATCCAGGATATCGAAGTCGAAACTGTCGGCAAACGCCTGATCGAACAGTTGCACCGTCAACTCCCATTCCGGGAAATTGCCGGCCTGTATGGCCTCCCACAGATCGCGGCGATGGAAGTCGGGATCGGCGCCATTGATCTTGACCGCCTCGTTCCAGACCACCGATTGCATGCCGAGCTTGGGTTTCCAGATGAACTTGACGAAGGTGGATTCGTCCTTCGCGTTGACGAGGCGGAACGTGTGCACACCAAAGCCTTGCATGAAGCGGAAGGAACGCGGGATCGCGCGATCCGACATGATCCACATCACCATGTGCATCGATTCCGGCATCAGGCTGATGAAGTCCCAGAAATTGTCGTGCGCCGTCTGTGCCTGCGGAAAGGCGCGGTCGGGCTCCTGTTTGGCGGCGTGGATCAGATCGGGAAACTTGATGGCGTCCTGGATGAAGAAGACCGGGATGTTGTTGCCGACCAGGTCCCAATTGCCTTCCTTGGTGTAGAGCTTGACCGCGAAGCCGCGCACGTCGCGGGCGAGATCGAACGAGCCCTTGTTGCCGGCAACCGTCGAGAAACGAACGAATGCCGGCGTCTTTTCACCAACTCGCTGGAAAATGTCGGCACGTGTGTATTTGGAAAGTGACTCGTAGGTCTCGAAAAAACCATGCGCACCGTAGCCGCGGGCATGAACGACCCTTTCCGGGATGCGTTCGTGGTCGAAGTGGAAAATCTTCTCGCGAAAGTGAAAGTCCTCGATCAGCGATGGTCCGCGCTCACCGATCCGCAATGTGTTTTGGTCGTCGGAGACAGGCGTTCCGAGCGCCGTCGTAAGGGCAGGCGTTTCATCCCCCGCGATCTGGTGCAACTCGCCGCCATTTCCGCGCGCGCTATTCTGATCCAGTCCACTTGCCGATTGGCGAGCGGAGGGGCGAGCGGATTTGGCCATGACAGGTCCTCGATCGATACCGGAAGGTTGAAGTGGTCAAGCCATCAAACTGCCGGTGAGCGGCTTTGTTCCCGTAAAAAATGGACGCTGGAGACACCGCTGCCGGAGGAGCCGTGACTGCTGCGGCGATGGTGCGCGCCGATCGGATGACAGATATCTCCGCCTGCGCAGAATTTATGAAGAGTTGTCTCCAGCACGAGGAACGAACCAAACTTCCATGCATTTAGCTGGGGCTGCGTTCACACACTCTTTCTTCTGGGAGCTGGACCATTGTCATCCGGAGGCTGCCTTTTGGCCGACCAGGAAACCAATGAAGTTTCCATCGTTGACCTGATACCTGCCCTGCGGGCATTCGCGCGCACCTTCTGCCGCGTCCCCGACGACGCCGACGATCTCGTGCAGGAGACACTGACCAAGGGTCTCGCCAACATCGACAAGTTCGAACCCGGTACGCGCATGAAGTCGTGGCTCTTCACCATCATGCGCAACACTTATTACACCCGGGTCAAGATCGCTGCCCGGGAGGCGCCAGGACTGCTCGATTGCGCGTCTTCGAGACCGATTTCGGAAGCCACCCAGGAATGGACCGTTCAGAGCAGGGAAGTTCACGGCGCCATTCAAAGGCTGCCTGAACACCAACGCGAAGTCCTGATGCTGATCGGCGTTTTGGGAGTGAGCTACGAGGAAACCGCCGACATATGCGGTTGCGCGGTCGGGACGGTCAAAAGCCGACTGAACCGTGCGCGCGCCAACATCCTTGAATTCCTTGGAGAGAGTTCGCTGGAGACATTGATGGAGAGAAGAAACCAGCTTTCGGATGGTCAGCTCGATGTCGAGGTCGACGGCCGCAGATAGTCAGTTCTTCACGTCGCGTCGACGTTTCTCGACGAGCGCGTTTTGCAATTCGATCGCCAGCTTGGTCAGGCGGTCTGGAATTTTTTCCTGCTCTATGGCGGCCAGCAGGGAAGCAATCTCCTGATCCACAGCCATCTCGACATGCGGATCCGCGGTATCGTCGCTCGAACGAGACATCACATTCTCTTGATAGCGGTCCCTTGATCCTAGTGTGGTGGTAAGCGCCTTGCATTACAAGGCGGTGTCCACCGCCAAGAAGCTCACCAGCGGCCCCTTGCACAGGTTTATTTCCTTGCTGCTCCTTCGTCGCCGCGGGCCATGGACGCGCTGCGGTGGCGTTCAGTCCTTCGGCAATCGGTCAGCGGCGTCACCCGGATATTGATCGGACTTGATCCGATTGCCGTCCTGCCCGCGCTCCTGGCATGCTGCTTCTTGTCGCGATTCGACAAGACCGCGTTTTCTTCGATCTCGTCCTTCTCCGGGGAGATCACCGCGCCGGCGCCGGCACTCTTGCTTGGCTGCTGCGGCCGAAATGTTTTTTACCGCCGGATGCCATGATATCCTCCTTCGAATCGGGGACACTCGTCGGTGCCCGTTGTTCGACGTCCGAACTGGCATCGCGCTGTAATGTTCCGCTTCACCCAGCGAGCAGAAAGGCGTCGCCGTCCCACGACCGAAACGGCTTCTCGCCGTCGATGAGGACCCGCAATTGATGAGCTTGCGCCAGACGGCCGATATCATCGCGGTCTGAGAGAAGTGATCCGCGATAGGAATAGTTCAGCAAGGCGAGCCAGCCCGGCCGTTTCAGAACGCGCGCAATTTCGTCGAAATGCCGATCAGCCATGCCGGCCAGAACCAGATAGGGAAAGCTGTCCACCGCCAGCACGCAATCGAAACTGGCATCGGCGAATTCGGACAGATCGAGACCGGAGGTTTGTCGCAACTCGACATTGCCGAGTGCGGCGCATTGCTCGGAGGCGATGGAGATCATCCGCGGCGATATGTCGATGCCGACCATCCGCTTGAAGGATTTGCACAGCGCACGCTCGAAACGGCCGATGCCGCAACCGATGTCGAGGATGCTCCGTTCCCTTCCGGTGAATTCTCGCGCTTCCAGCCATGCAACGATTTCGTTGGTCGTGGCTGTGAGCCTTGCCTCATCGCCGAGGGATGCCAGTTGGACACTCGCGGCTCCCGAAATCGCTGCCGCGGCATCGAAGCTGGAGGCCAGCCGCCTGACGACAGCGACATTCGTCTCATCCTCATTGCGCTCATGCCGAACGGCGCCACCCGCTGCCTGCAACATGGCGAAGACGTCTGGCTTGCAGCGCAGCAGTCCGGCGACCTTTCGCAGCCTTGCTGCGTCGCCGGCATCCGCCGGCTGGACCTTCAGCACGACCTCCGCCAATTCCGCCGCTCCAATTGTGGGCGGCAGGTGGAGCGCCAGTCTGACGAGAACGCCTTCGGCGCAAATGCCATCGGCCACGCAGTCTTCAACCGCCAGCCTGACCGATGTCAGGCGCCGGGCGGCTTTCGGTGCGGTTACACTCATGCATCAACTCCGCGTCCAGACCCTGCGCATCGTCCACCTGTCGACGGCGCCCCAGCCATATTTATAGGCCTCCTGGCCGCGCAGGAAATCGAACTCGCGCGCATCTTCGCGGATCGCTTCCGCGATTGCGTGGCCAATCAGGATCGCGCCTGGGCTCTCCTCGGCATAAGCAGGGTCGAAGCCACCGAGGTAAGCATAGGCACGGCCGCAGTGGTGAAATCCGTAATAGGCGCCGACGGTCCCGCCATCGATCGCGAACAGCCAGCATCGCACCAGACCGTGAGCATCGAGCACGGGAAGTGAGAGCCGATGGAATTGCTCGACGGCGGCGTTGGCCAACACACCGCCTCCTTGTTCGGCCCAGCGCATATTGTGCAGCCGGATCAACTGATCGAGGAAGGTTTGCGGACTGCCGCTCGCCGACGACATCGCGATCCGGCCGCATCTTGATGCGGCTTGACGCGCCCGACGCAACTGGCGTCTGCGTCTTGCGGGGACGCAGCCTGCAAGCGTTTCGTCGCCGGCGAGGGCGAGCACGGGGCAGGCGGCATGAGCGGTCGGCCAATCCATCTCGGGATGCGTCATCGCAAGGGCGACGCTGTCCTGCGGCAAGTCCGACAAGATCCATTGCACCCACCCGATCGAGAGGATCGACTCGGCGACAATGGCGACGACCTCGGCTTCGATCCCAGGGACAGCCAGAATGTCCAGGTAGTCGCTGAGCGAAATGCCGACCGGAAGCAGCTTCGAACCGGCGGTCCCATGCTCGAGATAGAGCGGCGCCAGCCCGACCAGATCGCCGCCGCGCCATACCGCGACCGTCGCCAGTTCACCGGGTGCGAATGCGTGCCACCACGGCACCAGCCAGGCGGGAGATTGAAACGGCGTCGCCGAGGGACTCTGCTGCCACAGTTTCCACCAGTGCGGCGTCAAGGCGTCGAATTCTGCGAGGTCACCGATGATTTCGCTGCGCAGCACAGCTTTACTCACGGCACCGCGGCGAAGCGCCGGCGACCACTGCCAAGCTGTGCCAGCGCCTGATAGGCGTCCATGTAAGACGAGATCATCCGTTCCAGCGAAAACCGCCGTCGCGCTTCGGCCCTGCATGTCTCGGCATCCAAGCTGGACGCCGCAAGAATGGCTTGGGCCATCTCATCGACCGTGTCGACGAGAAAGCCCGTCCTGCCGTGCTCTATGACATCGGGAAGCGCACCATTTGGAAAGGCGACCACCGGGGTACCGCAGGCGAGGGCCTCCATGGCCACAAGCGAGCTGGTCTCGGCTGCGAGGCTCGGAATGACCAGACAGCGCGCTGCGTTGAGAATGCGTCGCTTGGCGGTGAAGCCGAGCGGGCCAAGGAAGCGGCGGCGGCCATCGAGGCGAGATTGGACCTCATCGCGAAAGTACCGCGTATGCGTTTCATAGGGATAGACCTTGCCGCCGATGACCAGCGGCACATCTGCCTGTTTGGCTGCGTCGAGCGCCAGGTGGACGCCCTTTTCCGGGCAAACCCGGCTTAGAACAAGGGCAAAGTCGCGCTTCGGCTGCAGCAGGGTCAGTGCTTCGATGTCAACGCCGTTTGGAATCGGCGCCGACAGCCTGGCGCCTGATGGCGCGGTTTTCTGCTGGTTGGGCGAGACCGCATGGAGCCAGAGGTCACCGCGCGTCGGGCGCAATGCCGCGGCCGGATACCAATCCAATGGCAGGTGGAGGGTCACCAAGGTCGGACCATCGTCGGGCAGATAAGCGTCGAAATCAATGCCGTGCAGATGAACCACGTCGATGGGCCATCGGGCGCGGGCAGCCGCGATCGCGTCGCGATGGGCCTGTTGCGCGCGGCTCTTCGCCGCCTCGTCGAGTACGCCGTTTTCGGCCGGTATTTCCACAAGCGTGCCGCTCGTTCTGGAGCCTCGGCAGCCAATGACGATAGATCGATGACCGGCCTGAACCAGTGCCCGATCGAGCATCGACAGAACCTGTTCGGCACCGCCGACAGCGTCGGGGCCGACGGGTGCGAGAGGGTAGGCGACATTGAGGACGGTGAGCGTCGCGGCCGGTCGCGTCTCGTTGCCCTGCGCCGCATCTCCACCTGTCAACGGCGTCGCGGAGCCCGGCATCTGATGCATAGGCACCATGACATTTCACGCGGCCGAGGCCCGCTGCGTGGGGAGCGAGGCGGATGTCATGCCAGGCGCATAGCGGCGGATCATGGTTGAACAGAATTCCGCGAACTCCTCCGGCACCAGGGGGGGGCTGGTGTGGTGGGGCATCATTCCGCGGTGCTGAGGTGTGAAGCAGAAGGTGACCGTCACATCGAAATCGGCGAGTGCTTCCATCTGCCGGTCGAACCAGTCCAGCGCATTCGGCCGAAAGCTGTCCGCCCAGGAAAGCCCGGTACGCATATTGGTGACACCCAGCCGCTTCATCCAGGCGACCGCATCGTCCAGCCGCGGGTCTTCGAAATGAAACCACTGCACCAGGCCCATTGCGGGTGCATGGCGCAGGAATTCCTCCAGCGCGGGCTTTGGCGTGCCGTCCTGGCGCAGCAGCCCCATATGGAAATGCCGGTAATAAGACGAGCCCTCGGCTTCGCGGTGCCGCGTCGTTGCTTCCCATTCACGCGGAAGATCATAGAGGCTGTACCACTGGATGCGTGGTGCATTGCCGAGCAGCAATTCAGCTGTGCGCTTGAGCCCCCAGACTTGGATTTCCTCGGCGCCGAAGGTCGATACGCCGACTTCGCTGACCCAGATGGGAAGGTCGGTGACGGTCGCGATCTCGCCGATCTTCTGCGGCCATTCCTGGATCTGCCACAGGTTCCAGTCGAGGGGAAAGCCGTGCACGGCGACGGCGTCGACATGGTCCAGCACGCCGAATTCCTTCATCCGGGTGATGAACCCCGGATCTATCGGCGAGATGCCGCCGAGCACTTTGGTCAAAGCCGGGTTTTCAGATGCGATTGCGTCCGCCGACAGGATCGCCATCCTGGCAAAGCGGCTCCAATCAGGGTCGAGCTCGGGATCCCAATGCGATTTGTTGTTGGGCTCGTTCCAGATCATCGCGGCTTCAATCATGGCGCTGTCCTTTCGAGGGGTAGACGGGACCGCCACTGGCCGGGTCGCCGGCGGTGCGGCAGAAATAGACCTCCTGCTCCGGATGCAGGACGATTTCAAATCCGGCGCTGCGCAGCATCGCTTCGGTGCAGGCGCGGTTGGGTATCCACCAGTTGGTCGGGTCATCAGCATAGCGGTGCTCGATGAAATGGAGCTTGGGAAATTCCGGCCGCTCGAACAGGTCATGCGTCCAGAAATGATAGTTCTCTTCCATCTCCGGCAGATCTGTGCTGCCGCGCTGCATGGACTGGAAGATCATCAGGTCACCGGCGACATGCTCACGGATAAGGTCGAGCGCGAGCAAGGGGTGGCGCAAGTGATAAAGCACTCCCATGAACAGCACGACATCGAATGTTTCGCGCAGGGCGCCGACGTCGTAGACCGAAAGTTTCTGGAATTCGATTTCGCAATTGGCGATCTCGGCGGCAAAGCGGGCCTGCGCCAGATAGGCCTCATCGAAATCGATGCCGAGGACACGGGCAGCACCTCGCCGTTTCATCTCGATGGAATAGAAACCGGCATTGCAGCCGATATCCAACACCGTCTTGCCTGTCAGATCCGCGGGAATGGCCTCGGCGAATTTGCGCCATTTGATCAGCGGATAATTGCCGAGAAAATGGTTGGGAGCGGTTTCGACACCCGCCAGTTCCATGTTGTGGAACCATGGGCCGAGAGCATCGATACGGCGGCGGATTTCGGCATGGGAATGCAGCATGATCAGGCTCCTTCGCCGGGAACGACAGGCACATGCGAACGGGCACCTGGCATAATCGTGGCGGTTTGGTGATGGACGGGTGCGGCGCCGTCCTCGAGCAGCCGCAGAGCCGTGCGATAGCCATTGAACGTGCCGACATCGACATAGGCGGACCCAGCCTTGACGCCGGAGGCTTGACCTCCGGCCGCAAGGTAGGCGTTGACCAACGTGCCGATATATTCGTCACGGCATTCCCGCTCGCGCCAGAGTGCCGCAAGCTGATGCAGAATCTGGCCCGGCATCTTGAACGCACCCCAAACCCAGTTCGTGCCGGCATCCTGTTGCTTGACCTGGATTTCGATCACGCGCTCGTGGTCATCGACAATGACGGCGTCGAAGAATTCCGGACGATCCACCGGGAAGAGCAGAAATGAAAGCTGATCGTCAGGCAAATGACAGAAGCCATCCTCGGGAAACCAGATCGTGTCGGGAAGGCCGACCAGGACGACCTCATTGGGCGCGACGAGAGGAGCTGCCCGAAAAATCGCATCGCAAAGCCCAACCGGATTGGGCTGCACCACGAAGAGAGCCGCGGCGTCACCATAGCCGGCGGCGTAATATTCGAGGATGTCGGATTTGCCCGATCCAATGATGAAGCAGATCTTGTCGACGCCGGCGCGCACCATCCGCCGCACCAGATACTCGCTCACGGCGCAGGGACGCTCGGTCTGCCCATCGATCCGACTGCCGACCGGCAGCAGCTCTTTGGAGAAGCCGAGCGGCTGAATGCGGCTGCCGCGCCCGGCAGCGGGCACGATGCCCAACATCAGACTGCTTCCATCATCGGTTCGCCGGGAGATCTTTGAAAGGCGTCGTTTAGAATGTGGTCCAGCTCCGCCGCGCGCCGGGCAGAGGTGTGTTCGTCGAGAACCCGTTCGCGCGCTCGGGTTTTGATGGCATCGAGTTCTCCTGCGGGTAAGGCGAGCGCCGCGACGACGTCATCGGTGTCGTGGGCCAGCAGGATCTCGCTGCCGGGTTCGAAGAAGCTGCTTAGGCCCGGCCAGGTGTCGGTTATGATCGGCACTCCACATGCCGCAGCTTCAAACAACCGACCTGAAGGGCACCAGCCCTTTTGCGCCATCGCCTCGCGGGTGACATTCAGCGTCAGACGAGAGGATGAGAAAAACGCCGGATGATCGGCCGGCGGAAGGTGCCTGACGAAGAAGATGTTGTCGCTCCACGGGAATTCCTGCGGGTATTGTGCGCCGCCGATGACGAAGCGCTGGTCCGGCAAGCGCGCAGCTGGGCGAACCAGCAGATTTTCGACTGCTGCCTGGCGATCTGGCGCATAGGTTCCGAGATAGGACAAATCGGCCCTGAAATCGGCTCGCGGCGCTGCCGGCCGGTGTTGGTCGGGATCGACATGCCCATAGAGCGGCACCACGTGGTGCGCACCCAGCACCGACTTCAGCGCGTCGATCGCCGGGCCGCCTGTGTAACTCAGGACGAGATCGAAATCCGCAAGACCCTCGGGGCCGAAATAGGGTGGACGCTCACCTTGTTCGATGCGGGCAAGCGTGACCGGAGTGTCCAGATCGTAGAAGACACGCACTCCGCGGCCTGCCTGCTGCGCCAGCCGCGAGGCGTCCACCGCGTCGGGACAATAAGAGGTGACGATCACGACATCCGATCGTTTGATCGTTTGCTCCGCGACCCGGCGGATGTCCTCCCAGTCCGGGTAGAGCACGACGTTGCCGCCGTCCAGATGATCGAGATCGCGCGTTCCGGCATAGTAGGGTGTGTCGCGTTCGAAGAAGGTAATGGACCAGCCGCGCCGGGCGAGGGCTCTGATCAGTCCCCTCCATAAAGTGGCATGGCCGTTACCCCATGAAGACGTGACGGTAAGACCGAAAATGACCATCTGCATCCGGCAAATCCTCGTCAGGCAACTTCGTTCAATCGGATCAGCTTCGCCCCCCAGTCCCCCGACACGATCGTCGTGATCGAGGCGGGATCGATGTCGAAGCGAAAGCAGTCACCGGCCGGCAAGCCAAGGACGGTGCAGACGGCGACCTTGATCACATCGGCATGGCTGACCAGGGCGACGCATTGGTTCTGATGCCGCTCGCGGACCGCGGCCATCAGCGACACAATGCGTTGCTGGACATCCTGCATGGTCTCGCCACTCGGTGTCCTTGCCTCCTGCCGCTGGTCATTCCACGCTCGCCAACTGGCGTCGCCATTCAGCTCATCGAAAGTCTTTCCCGACCAGTCGCCGAAGTCGATCTCGTCGAGTTCGGCGCAGATCGCGATGTCCCCGACACCGCAGGCTAGCGCGATTGGCAGCGCCGTCTCTCGCGTACGCTCACGCGGGCTGCACAGGATCGCGACGATAGGCTCCCGGGCCATGCGGCCGCCAAGCTGCGCTGCCTGTGCCTTGCCGGCATCGCCGAGGCAAACGCCGTCCATCCGGCCTGCAAGATAAGAGCCGACATTGTCGTGTGCCGCATGGCGGATCAGAAAGAAGGTCGTCGTCATTCTGCGGCATCGAGCAAAGGCTCGTCCTTGCCAGCGATGAACGCAAGCGTGCGCTGCCGCGCTTCGGCGTCGGTGAACTGTTCGGGAGGCGACTTCATGAAATAACTGCAGGGACCGGTCAGGGCACCGGCTATGCCGCGATCGAGCGCCAGCTTGGCGCAGCGTAACGCATCGATCACCACGCCGGCTGAATTTGGAGAATCCCAGACTTCCAGCTTGAGTTCGGCATTGAGCGGCACGCCGCCGAAAGTCGTGCCTTCCACCCTTATATAGGCCCATTTGCGATCGGTGAGCCAAGGCACATGGTCGCTCGGACCGACATGGATATTGCCCGGCTCCAGGGGAACATCGAACTGGCTGGCCACGGACTGTGTCTTCGAGATTTTCTTCGATTCCAGCCGCTCGCGTTCCAGCATGTTGAGAAAATCGGTGTTGCCGCCGAAATTCAGCTGATAGGTGCGGTCGATGCGCACGCCGCGTTCGCGAAAGAGATTGGCCAGCAACCGGTGCACGATGGTCGCGCCGACCTGGCTCTTGATATCGTCGCCGACCAGCGGCAGTCCTCGCTGCTCAAAGCGCCGGCGCCATTCCGGACGTGAGGCGATGAAAACGGGTATGCAATTGACGAAGGCGCAGCCGGCCTCGAGTGCGCATTCGGCATAGAAGCAGGTCGCCTCCTCGGAACCCACCGGCAGGTAGGAAACCAGCACGTCAGCGTTGCTGTCGCGCAGGATCTCGCTGACATTGGCAACCGGCTCCGGAGCTTCTTCAATCTCGTCACGCAAATATTTGCCGATCCCGTCCAGCGTCGGTCCGCGCTCGACGCGAACGCCGGTTGTCAACGCGTCGGCAAAGCGGAACGTGTTGTTGGGGGCGGCGTAGATCGCTTCCGCGACGTCGAGGCCAACTTTGCTCCTGGCGACATCGAATGCGCAGACAATCTCGATGTCGTCGACATGGTAGCCGCCGAGGTCGGCATGCATCAGCCCAGGGATTGGTTCGTTGCTTTTCGCGTGACGGTAAAAGGAGAGGCCCTGCACGAGGGAGGATGCGCAGTTGCCGACACCAACGATACCAACACGAACCTTTTTCGATCCCACGAACCGCCACCCTATGTTGTTCAAAGGTAAGTTCCTGGCGCCGAACCATCAGCGTGCCGGAATGTTCCTCCGCCCATCGAAAAATTGCGCGAGACAGCATGGATCGAAGCTGCATTCGATGCGTTGCCGCACGGCAAGCATTGGAAAACCGATCGATGATCGTCTACGGCGACCACAAGCAGACGCAGAACGCACAACAGCTTCGCAAAGCAGCCAGCGAAATGGCCGAAAGCCTGGATCGGATGTCTCATGGCATCCAACGCCATGCTGCATTGGTCGGACTGTTCATCAGCGTGTCGGAGCTGGTTCAGGCGCTTGCCGATGTCGATTTCGAAACTAGCGGCATCGACATCTTTTCGCCACGACAACAGCAAGGCGCCAGGTTGCTGGTCGGACTTGCGGCAGAGGTGGCGAAGTCGTGGCGAAGCGGTTTTGACGCCGGCGGTGGCATCGACCCGGGACTTTTCAAACTGCTGGCCGGGCTCGACTGCCAGGCCGAGGTTCTGACCGGCTCTGCCGAGGGTTATGCGCATTATGCGCTTTATCCCGAAAGCTATTTGGACGCGGCGCAGAAGTCGGGTCTCGATGCGAACACATGCGTGATCGGCGTCCGCAGCATTGGCCTCGGGCTGGCAGCTATGGTGGCGGCCTCGATTGGTGCGCCGGCACCATTCAGCGTTCGCCCGATCGGCCATCCCTTCCGCAGGCATATCAACGCCGATCCGCGGTCGATCGCCACTTGGATGAACAATCCATCGGCGCGTTTCGCGGTTGTCGACGAGGGTCCTGGCCTGTCCGGCAGTTCGATGCATGCCGTTGTCGTGTGGCTGCGTGAACTGGGTATCGATACGGACCGCATTCACCTGTTTCCCAGCCATTCAGGCGGCCCGGGCATCGAAGCGTCGCGGGAGGCTCGGGAGACATGGTCGCGCTGTCCGAAGCATGTGGCGACGGCGTTTGAATGCACCTTCTCCGAAAGCTCGAAAATTCCCACGTTGCGCGACTGGGTGGCCGAGGCGGTCGGCAGGCCGGAATTAAGCCTGACCGAGCTATCTGGCGGCGAGTGGCGGGCCGCCCACTACGCCGATGAAGGGCGCTGGCCGCCGAGCCCACGCGGTAACGAGCGGCGCAAATTCCTGGCGTCCGCCGGGCGTGACCGCTGGCTCGTCAAATTTGCCGGCCTCGGCGAAACCGGACTGCGCAAGAAACGAGCCGCGGGGATGTTGTATGAAGCCGGGTTCGGATCGCAAGTTGTCGCGCTTTGCCATGGCTTTCTGGTTGAACGGTGGATTGACGGCACCACGATGGATCAGGCGCCGCTGCCCAGGGAAAGACGGATCGCGGAGTTCACAAATTACCTGGCCTGGCGTGCGGTCAATCTTCGAACTTGCGAACCGGGTGCATCATTGCTTGCACTCGCGGAGATGGCTGTTTCCAATGCGTCGGAAGCCGTGGGCGAAAAACGCGCGGCGACGTTGCGCGGTTGGCTCTCGAAAAAAACTCCCGCGCATGTGCTTCAGCGGGTTGAAATCGACGGCAAGCTCCAACCGTGGGAATTTCTCGTTCGTGCCGACGGCAGGGTGCTCAAGACAGATGCTGTCGACCATTGCCGGGCACACAATTTGATCGGCTGCCAGCCGATTGAGTGGGACATTGCCGGCGCCCGTGTCGAGTACGGGCTATCCGACAGCGATGTGAGGACCCTGGTCCAAGGAATGAAGCTTGCCATCGACAACGGCCACATCGGCTTTTTCGAACCGTGCTATTTGGCATTCCAGCTCGGGCTCTGGAGCACGGCTGCGCAATCCGAAAATGGCCGGGAAAAAGCAAGGCTGGCCGCGACGGCAGACCGATATAGGATGCGACTGATACGGTTCCTGGACGAATGCCGGCCATGATCGTTCCGATCAGTCCAGCTTTCGCAACATGTCCGCTTCCTGCTCGAGAATAGTGGCCACTTCCTCCCGCTGGAGATGCGTCATCATCAGGCTGACGCAGCACTCGAGATAGGTGATCGAGGCGCGCCGCAGATAGGCAGCCGTCTCACGTTCGGCCATCTGGTCGATCTCTCTCGCGGGTCGCTTGGGTCGCATGAGGATGATCCTCCGTATCGGGTCCTCCCGCCAAACCACAAGCTTGGGCGGATGTTCCGCACGATCTCGGGAAAGATTCGACCGCCGGCTCGCATCATGCCGGAAGGTTCTGCAGCCCGCCGGATGCGGGTCTCGCCCTTTTGGCAAAGCCTGTCATCTGATCGCCGATGCGACTGCCTTCGAGCTCCGCGAAATAATCGATCGTCAGCTTGAGCCCTTCGTTGAGGGGCACCTTCGGTGTCCAGCCGAGCAGCGCTTTTGCACGCGAAATATCGGGCTGCCTGCGCCGAGGATCGTCTTGCGGCAGCGGCAGAAATCTCAGATCCGATTTGGTGCCGGTCATCGCCTTTACCAACGCCGCCAGTCGCACGATGCTGAATTCTCCGGGATTGCCCAGGTTGACCGGCTTGCCCGGATTGGGATCGATATCCATCAGTCGCCTCAATCCATCAATCTGATCGGAGACGTAGCAGAAGGATCGCGTCTGCAAGCCGTCGCCGAAGATCGTCAGAGGACGTTTCTCGAGCGCCTGCATGATCAGGTTCGAGACGATGCGGCCGTCCGCCGGATCCATTCTCGGACCGTAGGTGTTGAAGATGCGCGCGACGCGCACGTCGGCTTTGCCGGCTCTAAGATAGTCGAAGCAAAGCGTTTCGGCGGTGCGCTTGCCCTCGTCGTAGCAGGCGCGTGGGCCGGTGCAGTTCACATGGCCAACATAGTCCTCCTTCTGAGGATGTTGCTCCGGATCGCCATACACTTCGCTCGTCGAGGCCTGTAGCAGCCGCGCGTTATTGTGGGCAGCGAGTTCAAGCAGGTTGAGCGTGCCGATCACACAGGTTCGCGTGGTGTGGATCGGGTCGGCCTGGTAACGCGGCGGCGAGGCAGCGCATGCCAGATTGAAGATACGCTCCACGGGCTCGCCGAGATCCAATGGCCGGCAGATGTCCTGCTCGATCAATCGGAAACCCGGCTGGTCCATGATCGAGATGATGTTCTCCATGCGCCCAGTCAGGAAATTGTCGGCGCAGATCACGCGCCAGCCGTCGCGGAGCAATGCTTCGCAAAGATGCGAACCGAGGAATCCCGCACCGCCGGCAACAAGCACTGCCTTTGCCCTTTGCGCGTTTCTTTTTTGTCGCATCGTCGTTTTCTCCTGTATGCCGGTCATGCTGCGCTTCCGATGTCGAAATCGAGGGCCGCCGCCCTTGGCTGTGTCAACGCCGCCACGAATTCGCGGGCCCTGGCCGCACCGGTGTGGAATGCGAGGACGCGTTCGCGGGCCCGGCGGGCCATGGCCCGGCGTGTGCGCTCGGACTCGCCGAAGAGGATCTCGACGACAGCGTCCGTTTCTCCGGCGGTGTGGATCGCCGATGCGGGAAAGAAGCTGTCGAGCCCTGGCCAGCGATCGCTGATGATGGGCGTGCCGCAAGCAGCCGCTTCGAACAGGCGCACACTGGGCGACCATCCGGCAGCGATCATGGAACTGCGTGTGACGTTCAGCGTGTAGCGCTGACGGCTGTAGAACGCGGCATGATCGGCGGGCGGCAAATGTTCGATGCGTTCGACATTGTCCGGCCAGGTGATGTCGGATGGGTATTGCGAGCCCGCTACGACGAAACGGCGGTCCGGCATATGCCGTGCGGGTTCGAGCAGCAGCGCGTTCAGCGTTGCCTGCCGATCCGCGCTGTAGGTGCCGAGATAGCCGAGATCCCAGCGGATCGGATCGCCGGTCCGGTGATGCCGTTCCGGGTCGGCCGAGCAGTAGAGCGGTTCGGCTCGGCGCGCGCCGAACTCCTCCACCAGATGGCCAAGCATCGGCCCGCCGGTGAACGAGAAGTAGACATCGAAATACGGAATCTGCCGCCAGCTCAGATAATCGCAATCATCGGCCGAAAGCTGCGCCACGGTCACCGGTGTGTCGATGTCGTAGAAGCAGAAGCGCCCCTTGCAAAATGAAGCGACGATGTCGATGACCACGCGCCCTTCCGGCACGAAGGAGCCGATGACGACGATGTCGGCCTGCTCCAGGCACCGGGCGTAGTCGCGTTGCAACTCCGCAGTGGTTTCGTAGTAGCGCAAGGCGCAGAAATCCGGATCTCGCAGATCGCGGTGGTTGGCGTACCACGGCACGTCGCGCTCCAGAAAGGTCACGCGGTGGCCGAGTTCGTGCAGACCTTTCAGCAGGCCTCGAAACGTCGTGGCGTGGCCGTTTCCCCAGGACGAGGACAGCGACAGGCCGAGAAAGACGATGTTCAATTGCTTGGTCATTCCGCTGCCTCCACGGTCCCCTGCTCGAAATGACGTTTGAAGACGGCATCGGCCACGTCCGCCCGCAGCGCGTAGGTATGGTCGGCCAGCACGCGGCAAAGTGCGGCCTGGCCGATTGCTTTTGCACGACTGGAGGTCAGCGAGCGCATGATCTCGGCGACATCGCCGCCGTCGCGTGCCACCAGGATCTCCTCGCCTGGTTTCAGGAACAGTTCCACGCCCAGCCATGCGTCGGTGATGAGGCAGGCACCGGCGCCAGCCGCCTCGAAGACACGCGTGGCCGGTGAAAAACCGTTTACGGCCATGCTGTCGCGGCTGATGTTCAGCACTGCCTTGGGTGTGACGTTGAAGGCATTATGATCGCGGGTGCCAACGTGACCAAGCCAGCCGACGTTGGCGGGAAGCGGCTTGTCCCCCCAGCCAGATCCGCCGAGCAGAAAACGCTGTTTCGGAAGCTGGCTTGCGGGATCGAGGAAGAACGCTTCGACGCGTGCCTCACGATCCGGCAGCCGGTTGCCCAGGAACGCCAGATCGCAAGCGAAACGCGCATTGCTGGCGACCGGGTGATGCGTTTGGGGATCGAGCGCATTGTAGATCGGCACGCATTCGTTCGCCCCCATGGCACGGTAGGCCCAGACGACGGGGTCGCCGCCGCCATAGGTCAGCACAAGGTCGATTTCTTGCAGGGCGCCATGGAGCGGATGGTCCGGTTCGTCGCGCAGCTGGGCAAGGGTTGCTGGAGCGTCCACGTCCCAGAATACCACCAGCGCGTCGCTGCGGGCGTGGTCGAGGACGGCGCGCAGCAGCGCCTCGTCCTCGAAACCGACGCCACTCGCCTTGACGACGATGTCGGCGCTGGCGGCGCGTGCCGCGACCTGCATCAGTGCGTGCTGGGTCGCTTCATATACGACCACAGTGCACCAGTCAGGCGCCTCGATGTCGCGGTTCTTCTGCCGGTCGTAGACGTCGGGCTCATAGAAGGTGATTTCGTAGCCCAATTGGGAAAGCGCCTTCAGCAACCCGCGATAGTAAGTCGCGGCACCGTTCCAGTAGGACGACAAGAGGCTCGATCCGTAGAATGCCATCTTCATGCGGCGGCTTCCTTTGCGGTGGTCTTGTTGATGGTGTGTTCGGCTGTGCATTCCGTGAGCACGCCGAACAACTCGTCGACGCGGTGCGAGCAGGTGTGCCGCGAGCGGATGGTCTCGAGACCCGAAGTCACCAGGGAAGCCGCGAAATCCGCATCGGCCAATACCGCCCGCAGGTGTTGCCGCATTTGCGAGCCATTGTGGGCAAACAGAAAGTCGACGCCGGGCCTGAACAGCTGCTCGACATCGGACCATGGTGCTGAAATCAGCGGAATGCCGCAGGCGAGCGCCTCGAACATGCGGATCGTCGGAATTCCGGGCAAACCCTCACGATAGGGGCGCCGTGGGATGTGGACGGTGACACGATGCGCGGCGAACGCCTTCGGCACGTCGGCATTGGCGATCCATCCGTCATAGCGCAGTCCGGCGGCGGCTAGGTCCGTGAGCGCCGGCTTGGGATAGCGGACGCCGTGCACCGTGGCCTCGAGGCCGAGATCGCGGACCGGCTTGATCAGAAACTCCCTGAGTTCGACGGTTCGTTCATCGTCGCCCCAGTTTCCAATCCAGACCAGATCGGACGTGACGTGGATCTCCGGGTGCGGCTTGAACAGGCGATCGTCCGCGGCTTCATGCCAGGTGAAGACGCGCTTGCCCCAGCCGGCGCGCAGATAGCTCTCGCGCAAGGCCTCGCCAAAGGCGAGAACGCCGTCATAGTGCTCCAACCGCAGCGCCGAGATTGCCTCGGTCGCCGATACGGCCCGGTGGTGGGTGTCATGAAACAGAAGGATGAAGTTGCCGCCAGCGGCCCGGGCACCGCCGATGCGTGCGACAAGCTCCGGATCCGTCCACTCATGAACGATCACGACGTCGGCCTCAGCGATCCAGGCTTCGTGATCGAACCCGGCATCATAGGTCACCGGCATCAGTTCTGGGAAATCCTTGCGGAAGCGTTCGATGGCGAAGGGTCCCTTCTCGGCCAGCAGGTTCGAACGGCTCCAACCGTCCGCCGGCTCCAGCGCCACCGCCTGGTGCCGGCGCGCGATCAGTTCCCGCATGATACCGCGCAGGAAATGGGCATTACCGTGGTTCCAGTCGGAAACGACCGAGTGGGTGTAGAACAGAAAGCGCATGGTCAGCGCCCCGCCATGGCCAGGGCCGCCTTGTCGTAGACGCCTCGCATGGCAGCCGCTTGCCTGACCAGTGTAAACCGGCGGCTCCGTCGCATGGCTGCCTGGCCGAGCTCCCGCCTGAATTCGGCGTCGCTGGAGAGACGATTGAGGCAGGCAGTGAGGTCGTGCGGATTGCGCGCATCAAAGAACATCGCGGCCCCGTCCCATAGTTCGCGATAGGTTGCGATGTCGGAAAGCACCAGTGGCGTTGCCGACATGGCAGCTTCCAGCGCGGCCAGACCGAATGGCTCATAGATCGATGGCGACACGAAAATACCGGCGCGCGCCATCAAGGAGCGCACCTCGTGAGACGGCAGTGCTCCCAGAGGAACGGCATAGCTGAAGCCGGCACGCCCGCCGTTGGGACCGTGCATCGAACCGGCGGCAAAGATGGGCCATTGCGTCAGTGACGCGGCCTGGTCGATCACCGCCGCATTTTTGCCCTCGTCCCACCAACGGGCGGCGGCGAAGACGAGCGGTTGACGCTTTTCGGCTCTCGGGACGGGGCGGGCGCTATTCGCCACGACGTGCAGGCGCGGGATCGGGCCGTAGCAGGTCTCAAGCATGTCGGCGTGGCTGCGGCTCGGCGCAATGACTGCGTCGGCCCGATCCAAGCCGCGCCTGTTGCGCTCCTTCTGCCAGGCCCATGCGCGATCCACTGCCTGTTTCCTGACGGCGTGGAACCATGTCGTCACGCAGGAATGGGAGACCACCACGGCTGGGCATGGCGCATCGAATCCCGATGCCTGCGTCGGCGCGTTGAAATGGACAAGGTCGATGGCGTGGTCGCGCATGGGCGCAAGCAATTCCCGCGGCAGCGCGTCGAGGTCGCCGCCGTCGCGGGTCATCCAATCCGGCGGCGTACTCAACCAGATCAGCGTCGTGAAAGCCTCCGCCTCCTCGGCTTGCTGCCTCGACGGTTGTGGACCGAGGCCGGCAAGCACCACGCTGTCGCCGCCGTTCACAAGTTCCCGTGCCAGATCGAGGGCATAGCGCCATACGCCGCCCACGGCATCGACGGTCATCAGGATGCGCCGCGAGCGCGGCGTCAGTGTCCGCAACATGTCGCCTCCAGCTCCGCCAGCGGCCGCGGGCGCCTCTCCTGGATGTCACTGAATTTCTGGAACGACGCGAGGTAGTGATCATGGGCCCGCTCCCAGGCAAGGTCGTCGGGTTCGCCCCACATCTCGCGGTAGCTGGGCGAACTCGGATACGGGTAAAGCGGCACAGGTTCGTTGGCCCATACGCCGTGGTCGATCAGGTGAGTTCGCCAATGCTCGACCAAGGCGGGATCATCTTCGACCACGCCGATCAGATTGGCCTGGACAAATGGAACGTGACGTCTGGCATCGACGAGCAGCGCGGCGAGTTCCTCGGTCCCCAGCCGGCAGCGCTTGGCCAGCATCGCCCGGCCTTCGACGGTCAGGCTTTCGAGCCCGGCCTCGATGGAGACGCAGCCCGCGGCGCCCAGCAATTCCAGCAGCTCGGGCTTCCACAGATCGATGCGGGTCTGTACGCCGAATTTCACGTCGCGATCGACCAAGGCTTCCAGCAACGCTTTTTGCGGCAGGAAGATCTCGTCGATGAAGTAGACGTAGCCGACACCCTGGGCAATCAGCCGATCGATCTCCGCTACCACCGCTTCGTGGTTTCGACGGCGATAGGCATCACGGAAATCGATCTTGGCGCAGAAGCTGCAATTGTAGGGACAGCCGCGCGATGCCTCCACTTCCGCGCCGAACCCGACCTGACTGTCGTCAAACCTGTGATGGTGATGCGCATGGGCTGCGATCCAGTCCGCTGGCCATTCGAGTGGCGGATGATCGACAAACGAGCTGGCGTGGACGCCGCCGTTCGAAACAACCCTGGCATCCCGCAGATAAGCGGTTGAGGGCACGGCGCTCCAATCGTCGCGCCGGGCAAGTTGCTCGACGACTTCTTCGCATTCGCCGCGCACGACGATGTCGACGCCGAGCTTGCGCAAGGTCGGCGCCGGCGTTGCAGAGCCGTGCGGCCCGACCGCGACCGTGCGTCCACCGCGCCCGGCCAGACGGTTGAGGAAATCGGCCGGCACACGCAATTCCGGCGGTGCGCAGCGCCAGAACAGATAGGTCGGGGCGGTACTGACGACGGTCATAGCCGGGGCGAAATCAGCCACCCGCTCGCAGAGACCGGAATTATCGAGCTTCTGCAACTGGCCATCCAGCATCAGCACCTGATGTCCGGCGGCTTCGAGCAGGGCCTTCGAATAGCCGAGTTCCAGCGGCAGATGCGGTTGGCGGCAGCCGAAATAAATGCTGTCGTCATACGTCCAGGACGGGTTTACCAGGGCGATTTTCATGCAACGTACCTCACGGCTTCAGGGCGAGGCTCGAGCCGATGGCGGCGCAGCCAGTCGGCGAGGTCGCGGATGCCTTCGCGCCATGAAACATGGGCCATCCAGCCAAGCGCGGTTTTGATCTTGCGGGTGTCGGCGACGAAGAAGGGCTGGTCGCCGGTGCGTTCCCCATCATGGCGGATTGAAAGATCATGGCCGGTCAGGCTACGGATTTCGCTCAACAACCTGCGCAGGCTGACCGCATTTTCCGGGCCGCCGCCAAGATTGAATGCCTGGCCTTTGGTGGTCTCGATGCGATCGAGCACGGCCCTGTAGGCGGCGACGGCATCGGAGACATGCAGGATATCGCGCACTTGCCTGCCGTCGCCGTAAATGGTGATTGGGCGTCCCGTCAGCGCGCTGAGCAGGAAGTGTGCGACCCAGCCCTGGTCCTCGGTTCCGAACTGGCGCGGTCCATAGATGCAGCTCATCCGCAGAACCGCCGTCGGCATGCCGTAAGATTTGGCATAGTCGAGCACATACTGATCCGCCGCGCCTTTGGAGCAACCGTAGGGCGTGCAGAAGTCCAGGCCCCGAGCCTCATCGATGCCGTTCGCCTGGATGACGCTGTCGCAAGGCACATAGCAATCGCCGTCCTCGCGGACCGCGACGTCGGGCAGGCTGCCATAGACCTTGTTGGTGCTGGCGAAGATCACAGGGATGCGCTCACCGCTCAGTCGCGCCGCCTCCAGAACGTTGAACGTTCCGCGAAGGTTGATGTCGAAATCCTCGCCCGGCTCGACCAAGCTTGTGGTGACGGCGGTTTGCGCGGCCAGATGGAAAATTGCCCTGGAAACCATCAAGACAGGCGCCAGTGCGTTGGCGTCTCGCACGTCGATCGTCTCCACCGTGAGGCGACCACCGTGTTTTTGCGCCAGCCATTCAAGGTTCTGCTGGACGCCCGGACGGCTGAGATTGTCGATCACCAGTACCGGCTCGCCATCCGACAACAGGCTGTCGGCGAGGTTCGATCCTATGAAGCCGCTGCCGCCGATGATGGCGATCGGCGCGTCGCGTCGATTGCGTGTGTTCATGAGACCAACCCACGTTCTTCTAGCTCGCGCTTCATGTCGGCGCCGCGGTCGACGGCGGACGTGTTACGCACCCAGGAAACGAACTCGCCGAGCGAATTCTCCAGTTGCCGCACCGGCTCGAAACCGAGCAGCTCACGGGCCTTGGAGATATCGGCGAAGCAGTTCCGGATATCGCCGGAGCGGGCTTTGCCGAGCAGTTCCGGCGAGCGGTTCGGTGTCCCCATGGCTTCGGCCAGCAATCGCGCGACTTCGCTGATCGCATAGGCGCGGCCGCTGCCGATGTTGATGACATGACCCCTTGCCTGGCGTTGCTGCAGCGCAAGGCGAAAGGCGCGGGCGACGTCATGCACATGGACGAAATCGCGCTTCTGTTCTCCATCCTCGAAGATCATTGGCCGTTGGCCGTTGGCGAGACGCGAAGCGAAGTTGGCAAGCACGCCGGTATAGGGATTGGATAACGCCTGGCCGGCGCCGAAGACATTGAACAGGCGCAGCGCGACCGCATCGACGCCATAGGCTTCGCCGAAGATCAGCACGGCGCGTTCCTGTGCGTATTTTGTCAGCGCATAGATGGAGGCGAGATCGACCGGCTTTTCTTCGTCCGTCGGCAGCGGCGAGAGGGCGTCTCCCTCTGGCGACAGCGGGTTCCATTGCCCGCTCCTGATGTCGCTCGCCTTGCGCCGAGCATTGTCGACACGCCGGCCGTCTGGCGTTGCATAGAGCCCTTCGCCATAGACGCTCATCGACGAGGCGACGACGATCCGTTCGACCGGGTGCTTGATCAGCGCCTCGAGCAGCGTTGCGGTGCCGAGATCGTTGGCGCCGACATAGCGCGCGATCTCGTACATCGATTGTCCGACGCCGACTTCCGCCGCCAGATGAATGACCGCGTCGACACCTTCCAGCGCACTGGCGACCGCCTCTCGGTCCCGGACGTCGCCCTTGATCAGCTCGGTTCCAGCGGGAAGCGCGACGGCTTCGCCCGCATGCACCTGCTCCAGCAGCGCATCGAGGATGCGAACCGAATAATCCTGCTCGACGAGTTCCTGTGCGACATGCCGGCCGATGAAGCCGCAGCCTCCTGTAACCAATATGCGTTTCACGACGACTCCTCAGACAAGTAACCTCGGCGCCCCGAACTTTTCGGCAAAAGGTTTGTTCCCTTGCTTCAACAAAGTTCCTTTGGCCGGTCCCATTGGGAGCCGGCGCAGCGCGATCACCGCGCGGTGCTGGAACATTGGCGCCCCTGTGCTGTTAGGACGCCCGACAGCCCGCGTGTCCCATGTGGCAACGCCGATGATCAAAGGAGATTTCAATGTCTCAGTCGCAAACGACCACCAACCACGACGAAATTCGCAAATGGGCCGAGGAGCGGGATGGCCGGCCGGCAGTGGTGCGCACCAAAGGCGAGGGCGGCATCCTGCGGATCGACTTCGGCGAGCCCGAGGAAGCATTCGAGCCCGTCGAATGGGACGAGTTCTTCCGGATATTCGACGAGAATGATCTGGCCTTTCTGTATCAGGCCAAGACCGGTGAGGGGAAAGCCAGCCGTTTCAACAAGTTCGTCGAGCGCAATCAGAAGGGCTGATGACGCCGGTCAAATGGCCTATCTGTACGGCCAAGTTTTCTTGGAAGGCAAACTAATGCATCAGTTTTGCGCCGCGGGTTTTCGCCATCTCTTGCATGATGCCGTTGAGCCAGTTTTCAGTGGATTGACCAAGCTGTCTGCGGTCGACATCCCGGATCGCTTGCTCGAGCGTCCTCTCGACGAGCCGATCCGATGCCTCGACGTCTGCCAGCAAAAGGCGCGCCGCAAGTCGCAGTTTGGGCAAAAGCGCGAAGACGTCGTCGGAGGGGTCCGACATGGGGGTCTCCCGCCCAGATGCCTGCGGGGGAAAGAGCGCGTTGAACACCGCCTGGCTGCCCGAGGATTTCCGCAAATTGCTGGCGTAGCGGAGATGATCGGGAATGGCGATGTCGTCATCGCCACTGAAGAACACGAAGGGGACACCCCGGCGCATCAACTCATCGGCGATTGGAAACACGCGTCGGCCATTGAGATTGACGTCGAGGATTGCAGCTTCAGCCGTCCCGGTGTGTTTGGATGCCTGTTCGACGGTTGCAGCGGGACCGAGGATGATGGCGCCCATATTGCTGAAAAACCGCGCAAGATCCCCCGCCATCGTCCATTCGTCTTCGACTATCAGAATATGCAGCCCCCGCAGGTCGCGCACGTCGTCATCCTTTCTTGGAACGGAGGTTAGAATGCAGCGGATTTGCCTTCCGAATTCTGTCGTCCAAGGCCGCCTGCAACCGTCTCGTAAGCGCCAGCATGCGATCCGGGACGGCCCCAGCATGGGAACTTCCAAGCGATCCAGGCTCCCCCGATACCACCGGCGTCGGGAGTTTTATGTCAGCAGATCGTTTTGCCATTGAACCACCATTGATATCGGGTTCAACGTCATCCCTGACGTCTTGTTCCATCCGTCTTGCGCGCTATATGGTTGTGTCCTGTCCGATCCGGCCTTGAGGGGATTTCAGGTCGGGTCGGCGAAAGGGGGACATGCCGTGACTGCCCGATCGACTAGATTTCCCATCGTGGGCATAGGCGCGTCCGCGGGCGGCATTCCCGCGATGGAAGGTCTGTTCAAGGGCGTGACCGGTCAGCCTGGTATGGCTTTCGTCATCATCACGCATCTCAGCCCCAAGCGCGAAAGCCTGTTGCACGAGGTCATCAGCCGCTACACCGAGATGCCTGTCATCGTGATCGAGGACGGCATGGTGGTTCAACCCGACCACGTCTATGTGATGCCGCAAAACGTGACATTGGCCATTGAATCGGGGGTGCTGCACCTGCGCCGGCCGAATGGGCTTACCCAGGAGCGCAAGCCCATCGATATCTTCTTCGCTGCATTGGGTGAAGACCAGGGCGAATATGCCGTTGGCGTCATCCTGTCGGGCGGCGACTCCGATGGAACCCTGGGCGCCAAGGCCATCAAGGAGCGGGGCGGGTTTACCGTCGCGCAAGCGCCGGACGGCTATGGGCCGCGCAATCCCGACATGCCACAGAGCGCTATTGCCAGCGGACTCGTCGATGTCGCTGTGCCCGCCGAGGAGATCGGGGCGAAGCTGGAGGCTTTCGCCCGCGGCTTCGATCCGCTGGAGGGGCTGGCGGAAGATGATGGCGACCATACGGCCGACATCGATAAGGTGCGAGAACAGATATACGCCATTCTGCGCAGCCACTCCGGCCACGACTTCTCGGGCTACAAGACCAAGACATTCCTGCGCCGCGTGAAGCGGCGCATGCAGATCGCCCAGGTCCATTCCATCAGCGCTTATATAGACTGGCTGAAGAAGGATGCTCGCGAGGTGATGAACCTTTTTCGCGATCTGCTGATCAATGTCACCAACTTCTTTCGCGACCCCGATGCCTTCGAGTTGCTCGAGCGAAAGATCATACCGCAGCTGTTCGAAGGCAAGACCGCCAGCGACACCGTCAGGGTCTGGGTTCCCGGATGCGCCACGGGCGAGGAGGTGTTCTCCATCGGCATCCTGCTGCGCGAACACATGGAGAAGCTTACGGTCGTTCCGCGCGTCCAGATATTCGCGACCGACATCGACGAGCCGGCGCTGGCGGTGGCGCGGGCGGCACGCTATCCGGAAGCCTTGCTGCAAGGTCTTTCTCCCGAACGCAAACAGCGGTTTTTCAACGGCGATGGCGAAAGCTATGTCATCAGCAATGCGATACGCGAACTGTGCATCTTCTCGCCGCACAGCGTCATTCGCGATCCACCCTTCTCGCGCATGGACTTGGTCTCCTGCCGCAATCTGCTGATCTATTTCGGCCCGATCATCCAAAACCGCGTCATCCCTGTCTTCCATTATGCGCTGAAGCCCGGCGGTTACCTTTTCCTTGGCACCTCCGAAAGCGTCGGGCAGCACGACGATCTGTTCGCCACCGTCGACAAGAAACATCGCATCTTCCATGCGCGGGAGCATGCCTCACCGCACATCAGACTGCCGGCCTTGATCGGGGAAAGTCATTCCAGCGTCTTCCCATCCGAAAGCGCCGGCTCGAAGAAGGGACTTGTCGGCTATCCCTTGCGGCAGGCAGTGGAGGCGCAGGTGCTGGAACGGTTCGCGCCGCCGCATGTCCTGGTCAACGCCGAGGGCGATGTCGTCTATTATTCGGCCAGGACCGGCAGATATCTCGAAGCGCCACAAGGGATTCCCAGCCGGCAGTTGCTGACGATGGCAAGGCGTGGGCTGCGGCTGGATCTCCGCGCCGCACTGCGCGAAGCGACGACCACGCGCCGCACAGTGGTGCGGGAAAACCTCACCGTGGAGGAAGACGACGAACGGGTCCAGCCGATCAGGCTGACGATCGAGCCGCTCGCGGAACGCGGCAACGGCGAGCCGCTTTACCTTGTCCTTTTCGAGCCGTCGGGCCCGACGCAGGCCCGCTCAGAGGAAGACGGCGGCAGCCGTGACAGTGACAGCACCGCCGATCTCGAGCGGGAACTGCGCGATACCAGAGAGCGCCTGCAATCGATGATCGAGGAATACGAGACCGCGCTGGAGGAGGTGAAATCGTCGAACGAGGAACTCGTCTCCGTCAATGAGGAGGCGCAATCCACCAATGAGGAACTCGAAGCCTCGAAGGAGGAGATGCAGTCGCTCAACGAGGAACTCAACACGATCAATGCCGAGTTGACGGCCAAGATAGAAGAGCTCAATCACGCTAACGGCGATCTGCGCAACCTGTTCGAAAGCACTGACATCGCGACCATTTTCCTCGACCGCAGCCTTGTGGTCCGCACCTTCACGCCGGCGGCGTCATCCTTCTTCAGCCTGCGCCCCTCCGATGTTGGCCGGCCGCTGACGGATTTGTCGAGCCAACTCGACTACCCAGAGTTGAAGCAGCACATCGACAAGGTGTTCGAGACAGGCGAGATCCTGAATCACCATCTGGCGCGCGATGCCAGGGGCTTGTTCCACATGGTCCGCATCAATCCCTATCGGGACAAGGGCAACAGGATCCAGGGCGTGGTGGTGACACTTGTCGACGTTACCACGCTGGCACAGGCAGAAGAGCATCAGCAGGTGCTCATCTCGGAACTCAACCACCGGGTCAAGAACATGCTTGCGGTGATCGCCAGCATTGCAAGCCGCACGCGGGAAAGTTCTGATACGAAGGAGGAGTTCGCGGATGCGCTGATCGGCCGCCTGCATGCCATGTCGCGGGCCTACGGCCTGCTGACCCGGGAGAGATGGAAGGAAGCCTCGGTCAGGGAATTGCTCCAGCAGGAGCTCGAACCCTTCGGCATCGAGCGGGTTGAACTCGATGGCGCAGACGTGAAATTAGGCCCGCAACAGGGGCTTTCCCTCAGCATGGCCATTCATGAACTGGCCACCAACGCGGCCAAGTATGGCGCTTTGTCAAAAACCGACGGCAAGGTCAGTGTGCAATGGTCGATCGAGGATGACAGTTTCACATTTGGCTGGCGAGAGAAGGACGGTCCTCTTGTCGAGGCGCCCTTGGACAACGGCTTTGGCCTGACCTTGTTGCAAGGAGAAATCGGTTACAGGCTCGGCGGCCATGTCGAGACCGCGTTCCACAAGGACGGCCTCAGCGTCCAGATCGCGTTTCCGGCAAATCACAAGGAGGCGCCGTGAGCGACGACAGGCCGCGCGTTCTGGTGGTCGAGGACGAATGGCTGATCGCCGAAGACGTCGCGTCTCGCCTGCGTGCGGCGGGTTATCCGGTGATCGGCCCGGTCTCGTCGGTCGCCGCGGCTCGTCAGCTTATCGATGCAGGCAAAGCCGACGTGGCGCTGCTGGACATTCAATTGAACGGTGAAACAAGTCTGCCCGTGGCCGAAACATTGCTGGCTCGCGGCATCCCCTTCGCATTCATGACCGGATTTGGGCCGCGCGACGTTCCCACACCCTTCCGAAACTGCAAATTCGTGCCGAAACCGGCAGGCGACGCTGCACTTCTCAACACCCTGGCCGACCTGGCATCGCTTCGTCCCGACAAACACTCGCTGTGATTTCAAGAGGCCGGTTTCGATCAGTCCAGGGGCTTGTCGGTCGGCCTAGGCGTGGTGCTCGCCTGACGCGGCCGCCCGGCGTTTCGATTGGCAACCGGATTGTCCAGCGGCGGGGCCGATGGCCGGGATGTGCCGGCGGTTTTCGGCGTCAGCGGCTTGGCACCGGCATCTGTGTCACTGGCGTCCCGTCTCGGGTGCGGCAGAGCATCGGCGTTTGGCGACCGGACGCTGGGTTTCGATGTGGGATTCTCATTGCTCATGGCGATAACTTCCTTCGCAGCGGGCGGGCACGACAGTCTCGTCGCCCTGAGTTTATTCTGCGGGTCAACCGCCGCCACGGTCGAAAGTTCCAGGTTCCTCGGCAGCGTCGGTGCTATCCTTGGCGGGGAATCCGCGCAAGGTGGACCCCGCGCAAGATACCGACATCTCAGCCATGCGGTCGCATCACCACCTTGATGCAGCCATCCTGCTTGTCACGGAACGTCTTGTAGAGGTCCGGTCCCGCTTCGAGGTCTGCCCGGTGCGTGATCACGAAGGAGGGATCGATGTCGCCCTTCTGTACCATGGCCAGGAGCGGTTCGAGATAGCGTTGCGTGTGCGTCTGACCCATCCGGAAGGTCAGTCCCTTGTTCATGGCGGCGCCGAACGGAATATGATCGACGAGGCCGATATAGACGCCGGGCACCGAGATGGTGCCGCCTTTGCGGCAGGAGTAAATTGCTTCGCGCAATACATGCGGCCTATCGGTGCCGAGATAGACGGCAGCCTTGACCTTGTCGAGCATGGAGTCGGCACTGGCGCCGGGATCCGACTCGGTACCGACACAGTCTATGCAGCGATCCGGACCGCGGCCATCGGTCATCGCCATCAAGGCGTCGTAGATATCGGAGTTGCTGAAGTCGAGCGTCTCGGCCTTGCCGTGCTCGCGAGCCATCGCCAGCCGCTCCGGCACCTTGTCTATGGCAATGACGCGGCCGGCGCCGAGCATCCATGCGCTCTGAATGGCGAACTGACCAACCGGACCGCAACCCCAGATGGCGACGGTTTCGCCTGGCTCGATGCCGGCGTTTTCAGCCGCCATATAGCCGGTTGGAAAGATGTCGGAGAGGAACAGCACCTGTTCGTCGTCCATTCCCTCGGGCACCTTTATCGGACCGACATCAGCGAAAGGAACGCGCAGATATTCGGCTTGCCCTCCCCAATAGCCGCCGACCAGATGCGAATAGCCGAACAGGCCAGCCGGGGATTGTCCCATCACTTCGGCAGCCTGTTTGGCATTGGGATTGGACCTGTCGCAAAGCGAGAACAGCCCCTTCTGGCAAAACCAGCATTCGCCGCATGAGATGTTGAAAGGCACCACGATGCGGTCGCCCTTTCTGAATTTCGAATGGCCGCTGCCGACTTCCACGACCTCGCCCATCGTCTCGTGTCCGAGCACATCGCCCGACTCCATCGTCGGCATATATCCGTTCATCAGATGCAAGTCCGAGCCGCATATGGCGCAACAGGTGACTTTGATGATGACGTCACGATCATCCTCGATGGCGGGATCAGCCACCTGGTCGCATCGAATGTCGCCTTTGCCGTGCCACGTGAGCGCTTTCATGATGGTGCTCCTGCCTTGGAAGAAGGTCGGCAGAAGAGTCTGCCCGACATTTTGGTTTGGCGTGAAGGCCGAACGTCAGCCTTTGGAGGCAGAACCCGGCTCGGCCATCTTGCGGTGCTGTTCGGCCAGCGTGCCTGCCGGCGTCACATGCGCCGCGGCGACCTGCAGCTTGTTCTTCCAGCCGCTGATGACTTGTTCCTCACCGTCCATCATCGCCTCGTAGCCGGCCTCGGCCACATCGGCGGGATTGTCCTTCTCATCGGTGCCGACCTTGGTATCCATCATTTCGGCGCGTTCGAAGAACCGCGTCTGCGTTGCCCCGGGCATCAGCACGGTGACTGTGACTCCTGTGTCCTGCAATTCATGACGCAGTGCGATCGAGAAGGAATCGATGAAAGCCTTGGTGCCGTTGTAGACCGCCTGGAAAGTGCCCGGCATGAAACCAGCGATCGATCCTGTGAAGAGGATGCGGCCTCGGCCGCGGCGTGCCATCCTGGCTCCGAGTTGATGCGCGAGATAGACGGTACCGGTGATGTTGGTGTCGATGATGCGGCGGACTTTTTTCCAATCCTGATCGACGAAACCACGGCCGAGCCCACGTCCGGCATTCAGGAACAACAGGTCGACATCGCGATCGCCGATCCCGGCGATCAAACGATCGACACCTTCCTCGGTCGCCAGATCGGCCTCGATGGCTTCGACAGTCACACCATGCGAACCGAGCGCCTCGGCGGCCTGCCGGATCGCAGGTTCGTCGGCGGCTATGATCAGATGGTAGCTGTCCTTTGCGCACAGTTTGGCAAGTTCCTTCCCAATGCCGCTCGAGGCGCCCGTCACCACGGCCAATTTTTCATTCGTCATCACGTCCTCCGAACTTCGCTTCGGCCGAACCACTGTCGGAGCTGATTGTTCCGTGCGGGTTGATGCGCGGCCGTATGCGGGCCGTGACAACGATTTGTTCTTGAGTTCAATGAACACGCGGCGTGGAGAGGTGGAACAACTCAGGTCTGGGCGAGTTCGATATCATGCAGCATCGTTGCTCCCCTTGTTTGATGCTGCACGATCGGGTCCCCTCAGCCTGATCCGCTCGCGCTTTCTATCGGAAAGCGCGAGCATCTAATCACCTCGACAATCATGTTTTTGGAACAACAAACCCGTTCGGCAGTTCGGGGCGCAGGAGGAATAAAATGCAATACGCCGAAGAAATCGCGCTCAGGCGCGTGAAAATGCTGGTCGAACAATATGTTGTCGCCAGGAGCAGGAGATATGATTTCGTCTCGACGGAACTTGCCTGCAAGGCCATTCGCCAGGTCGTACGAAGTCCGATCGAAGACGCCGAACTGGACCATTTGCTGGCTAGAAGCGCGGTCAAACAGGGGCTCTCGGTGCGGTTCGACCGAATAGGTCATTGGCAGGCGGCTTCGCCCGGACTCAGCCAGGAGAAATCAGCATGAGGGCAGTGTTATTGATGTCGGCGGCATTGCTCGCCTTGGCGGGGTGCAACGACAATGCCGATCCAGCCAAGTCCAAGACGGATACCACGAACAGCCAGCCCGTCGACAAGAATCCCACGACGGACACCAACCCGACGCCGCAGACCAGCACCGGCGGTGAGCAGCAAGGTACGCAGCCAACGCAGCCGGCATCTCCCAAGCCAAGTGGTGGCTAGGCCTATGGAGCGACGCAACGCAATAATCTCGCTGGTGATAGCGGCGGTCATCATTGTCGGTTTCGTCGTGGGCTTTTTCTACGTCGATATGGGCTGGCAGACCTCGCCGCTGAAACGCGCGCCGGAGCAGAACCAGGGCGGCAATGCCCCCGCGGATACCGCCCCGGCTGCCGGCGTCCAGAAAAATCCCAGGGAAAACACGGAAATGCCGGGGCAACAGTGATCGATGGCCGGCAGCAACAGGCGAGGCGACGTCGCGGTGACGGTGCCGAACTGAGTTTAATACAGCATGGATCTGGAGTGTGGATGAATGGGCATCCTTTCCGACCTCGACAAGAAACTGACGGACAATATGTACGAGCACGGCAGCGAATTCACCGATGCGGTTTCGGATCTGCCGGAAGCAGTCGTGGAAGCGGTCGAACGGCTGATGTTTTTCATCCAGCCCGACGCGCGCGATACAGTCAGAACTCAGGTTCTCGGCCTCATTCACGAATACAGAATCCAAGACGCGCCGAACGGGGATCGCCCCGCCTGACCTTCAGCTTACGCTGGTGCGGCAATTGAAACCGATCGGGACCTGGCTCGCCGCCTCGTGCTCCGGATCGGCGGACGCGGTCGTTGACGGACCCGACGAGTGCTCTAGATCAGATTTACGCCGGCCACGGTTTTGTTGGGTCGGGGGAGACTATTCGGTGGCGCACCAAACGCCTGATTTGATCGTTAGACGCCGCTATCTCAGGCACGACTGCTTGTGCTTGCTGTTGCTGATGTTGTCGGCATGCTCATCTTCCGATCAGATCGAGCAGCAATCACGAACAGCGGCCTCCGCATCGCAGACCGTGTTGATGGCGCTGGACGCCTGGGCGGCAGGGGCGGCGCCGACCGCATACACGGTGGGTACGCTGCAATCGATCGGCGAGACGCTTGCCGACGCCGGGGCGCAAATCCGGTCCGCGCAAACCAGTGAACCCGCCGAGCAAGCTTCACTGACAAAGGCAGTCTACGATTTGTCGGTCGCGGTGGCGCGTGCAGAGGCCGGATTGCAGGCGGGCGACCGGCCGGAAGTCCAAGACGCGCAACAGGATCTGCGGCTGGCATCGCGTGCGCTCGCTACCGCCTACGCCAAGTATTTCGCGCCGAAGCCATGAAGAAGCTCATGGAAATATCCCTCGGCGTCGTCACCAGCGTCGGCGGCTTCCTCGAAGTTGGGTCCATGGCGACGGCGGCGCAGGCAGGCGCGATGTTTGGCTTCCAGTTGATCTGGGCGGTGGTGCTAGGCACCATCTGCATCATCTTCCTTGTCGAAATGTCCGGCCGGTTCGCGGCCGTGAGCCATCACACGATCTCCGACGGCATCCGCGAGAGATTCGGCTTCAACGTCTTTCTATGGCCGTTGCTGGCCGCCCTGCTGGTCAATTTCCTGGTGCTGTCCGCCGAGATCGGCGGCGTCGCCATTGCGCTCGAATTTGCCACCGGCATAGGCTTCCAGTGGTGGGCACTGCCGGTGGCTTTGCTGGCGTGGCTGCTGCTTTGGAAAGGCACCTTCGGCTTCATCGAGAAGGGCGTATCTATTCTCGGTCTGGTGACGCTGTGTTTCGTCGTCGGAGCGGTGATGCTGAGACCCGATTGGACGGCAGTCGCAAGGGGCGCCGTGCCTTCGCTGCCGGTCCACGATGCCGCCAATTACTGGTTCATGGCGGTGAGCATTCTCGGCGCCTCGATATCGCCCTACCTCTTCATGTTCTATTCCTCGGGGGCCATCGAGGACCGGTGGGACAAAAGCTATCTCGGAGCCAATCGGGCCATAGCGGGGTTGGGCATGACTTTCGGGGGGACCATCTCGATCGGCGTGTTGATCGTGGCCGCTCTCGTGCTCGCCACGCATGGCGTCACCCAGGTGGACGACTATCACCAATTGCCGTTGATGCTGATATCCATATTCGGCTTCTGGGGCTTCGTGCTGTTTGTTGCCTCCCTCGCCATTGCCTGCTTCGGCGCCGCACTAGAGGTCGGGTTGCAACAGGCCTATCTTGTGGCCCAGGGTTTCGGCTGGAATTGGGGCGAGGATCGCAAGCCGCGCGACGATCCGGGTTTCAGCGCCACCTACACGATATCATTGCTTTTGGCGGCTATTCCCATCGCGCTTGGTCTCGATCCGCTGAGGCTCACCATCTTCTCCATGGCGCTGACGGCAGCCAGCCTGCCGCTGACGGTCGTTCCTTTCCTGTTTCTGCTGAACGACAAACATTATGTCGGCGAGCATCGCAATGGCTTTTTGTCGAATGCCGCCGTCATCTTCATCATCGCGCTTGGCTTCGTACTGGCGGTGGTGACCATCCCGCTGCAGATATTCGGAGGCACATGATGAAGTTGCTGCGTGATCTCCTCGACAAGCAGGTGGTCGACCGCGAGCAGATCAAGATCGGCAAGGTCGACGGGCTGGTGGCGGAGTTGCGGCCTGGCAAGCCGCCTCGGATCATTGCCATCGAGCTCGGCTCCATCACCCTGGCACGTCGCCTCGGCGCACGGCCTGGGCGCTGGATGGCGCGGCTCGCGGTCAAGCTGGGTGGCAAGCAGCATGGCGAACCCCATCGGATCGCCTGGCACAAGGTCAAAGATATCGGCATCGATATCGAGTTCGACATCGATGTGCGAGAAACGTCGATCTTCGCCTGGCAGGACTGGTTGCGCGACCATGTCATCGGGCGCATCCCGGGAGCTTGATGATGACCACGGTCAATCTCGAGCATCTGGCTGGGCGACGCGTACTCTCGCAGCGCGGCAAGAATGTCGGCTATATCGAGGAGATCCACGCCGAACGGGATGGTGACGATTTCCTCGTCACCGAATTCCATGTCGGGGTCTACGCCGCTTTCGAGCGCCTCTCGGCCTCGGCCATAGGCGTGGCGGTGCTGGATCTTTTCCGATTGCGCCGCCGCGACGGTCTATATCGCATCCCTTGGGACAAGCTCGACATTTCCGATCCCGCGCGACCGCGGCTGCTGTGCCCAATGACCGAACTCTCAGGCATGAAGGGCGCACCAGACCTCCAGGAATAGGCGTGGGGTGCTGCATCGTCGGGATCGTTCTCAGCGCAGCATGCTTGCCGCCAGGAAAACCACGGCTGCTATCAAAACGACAGCTGCAATCACCAAAACCGGCCAGTTGGCGCCAGGCCGCAGTTCCGGCTCGCCTTCGACCGGGCGCATGGCATTGGCAAAGCTGGCATCGTTTTCGAATTCTGGACGATTGCGCGGCGGACTTGTCCCAGCGACCGGATTTTGTGTGTCCGCGGCCTCTGCGTCTGTCTCAAGCGGGGCAATGGCGGGATCGAACCCCGGCGTCTTGTCCTGCGTCGCTCCTGCCTGAACTTCGCCTCTGGCCGCGGCAGGGGTCGGACTTGAAACCTTGGCCATGATTTCTCCCTTTCAACCACGCCCTGGCAGACTTGCACTTGTGAGCGCGGCGAGAGCAAAGCTTGCGTGCGCCGGAGCGGCCTACCACGGTCGATTTGCTCGCCATGCGGTCCTCGTAGCGCACGCCAAACTTCTGCCGCCGCCGATTTGTTCCAAGCAGCAACACCCACGGCCTGAGTCGGTTCACACGAGGCTGTGGCGCTCAAGAATTTGGCTGTGGAGCATGGCGTCGCAAATTGGCGTTGGATCAGCCTTGGCAGATCATATGAACAGTCACTGCTCGCTGCGGGAAAATGAACCGACCCGTCGCTGCCTCGCGATTGAGGCCATGACGGCAGGTTCGCGATCAATTTCACAGCAGATCTTTCCGAAGGAAGATGCGGGCATGTCCAGGGATCCCGAATTCGACTTTGCCAAATTCCTCGAAACCATGGCGCATGTAGAATACCGGTGCCTGGAAACTGCTCGTCTCCACGACGGCCTTCTTACAGCCACGCCGGATGGCTTCTTCCTCGACAGTCCTGAGAAGTTGTGAGCCAAAGGATTGGCCACGCAACTGCTCAGGCAGGAAGAACATGTCGAGAAACAGGAGCCCGAGCTCCGTTCTGCCCCAAAGCCCGCCCAAGACTCTTCCTGAGTGGTCGCAAAGCTCCGCTCCGATGACAGCTCGGTCGTCGATCCCGGTCTGTGCGATGTTGTATTATAGAGCGCTGCGGCGGCCTGCGCTCTATCATCCTCGCTATACGTCAAAGCGGTTGTAAATCTCTCGGATCGGAATGACATGCATTTTCCTCCTGGGTGGGCACAGGCATGAGACCCGCCGGCAACGTCGGTCACGGCCAAGATGAACTCGTTGCCAACGCCAAGAAATAAATCCGACAGCCATCTCAGGCGCCTTCGAACGCCGCGGGCTTTGTGGTCTTCACAAAATGTTACGTGAGGGAACGTTCGCGCCTGACTCTTCTTAGGCAATCGAGGCGGTTGTCGCCTCGTGGATTTTGAAGGAGAAGAAGAATGCCCAATCAAGGTGGTAGTCACGAACAGCATGTGAAGGCAGGCCAGCAGAGCCACAAGAACGCCGACAATAAAAACCGTCAGCAACAGCAGGCCGCTGGTGGTGGTCAACGGCAGCAGGGCGATGGATCCGGCATGCGTGGTGGAACCCACGAACAGCACGTGAAAGCTGGCGAACAAAGCCACAAGAACCGCTGATCGCGGTTGATTTCAGCAGACCCACCCCGAAGTAGGGGTGGGTCTGATTGCATCTGAAGGGGTACCGACGAAGAGGCCGGGTCGCGAAGTCGCCCGGCGGCTTTGGCGCCGGGCACAACCAGTCAGGCAGCTTGCTCCAGGGCGCGCTCATTGACACCGCCTTCGCCCAGCCCGGAAAGCGCTTCGTCCGTCGCGACCTCCTCTTTCAATGTCTCGTTGAGGAGCTTGACCACGTCGCTCTTGCCAAGCTGTTCAGCCCACGCGACCAACGTGCCATAGCGCGCGATTTCATAATGCTCGACGGCCTGTGCCGCGCCGACCAGCCCTGCATCCAGCGCCGGGTCACCCTTGTATTCGTCGAGAATTTCCGACCCTTCCTCAAGAATGCCGTCGATCGCCGGACAGGTCTTGCCGCGGGCCGGTTTGTCCATAAGTTCGAACACTTGCTCGAGCCGATCGACCTGGCCTTCGGTTTCCATGCGATGTTTCTCAAAGGCCGCGGCCACCTCCTCGGATTCGGCGCCCTTTGCCATCTTCGGCAAGGCTTTGAGTATCTTCTTTTCAGCGTAGTAAATGTCCTTCAGCCCATCGAGGAACAAAGCCTCCAGTCCCTTTGTCGTCGCTCTTTTTGCAGTCGCCATGATTTGTCTCCCTGGATTGTCGTGAAAGCTCACCGGCGGTGTAGCCATGGACTAACTTTCCATGGAAGCAGTTGTTCCCTGGGCGCGACTCGGAAGGGCAGCACGCCAAACACCGCTTTTGTCGAAAACCGATCGCTGTCAAAAGGCGATGGATGATGACGGTGTGAGAACCGCCGGCAGGGGACGGAGAGCACCGGGGTTCTTCGCGCGATATAGAGCAGATGGTGAAAAGAAACCCTTCCGATGGGTTCATATACGAAATCATATTTACATATAAAACAAATCATGATGATCTTGCAGTCGTGCAACGCTAAGGTGGTTGGTTCCGGCGTATATCGCTGAGCCTGAATGCCAGCAGATGATCGTGCACAAATGAAATCAACATGATGTCGCGGTCGAGCCAGCCGTGCATTGGTCGGATCCGGGGAGTACGGCATGCCGTTTGATGTCATCGTTGTCGGAGCCGGCGCAGCCGGGGCTGTTCTTGCCGCCCGGCTCACCGAAGATGCGGCCACGACCGTGCTTTTGCTGGAAGCGGGGCCGGACTACCGGAGCGGCGAGCAACCTGCCGAGATGGCGAGCCCAAATCCCTTCAACCTGCTGCTTCCCGATCATTTTCAGCAACAATACATGTATCCCGACCTGATGGCTCGCCGCACCAAGCGGCAGGAGCATCGGGTCTACTGGCGCGGCAAGGGGCTTGGCGGTTCGACGGCCGTCAATGGGCAGATTGCCATTCGCGGCGTGCTCAATGCATTCGACCGCTGGGAGCAAATCGGATGCAAGGGCTGGTCGGGAGCGGATGTGCTGCCCTTCTTCTGCCGCCTGGAGGACGACCCGATCGCGGCCAATTTTCACGGCAGCGGCGGCCCGATTCCGATCTACCGCGCGCCTGTCGAAAGCTGGGGAAGCGTCGACAAGGCCATGCGCCAAAGCGCGATGGCTCTCGGCCATCCCTGGCATGACGATCTCAATGCTCCGGATGCCGAAGGGGCTTGCACCTATCCCATCAACAGTCGAGCCGGCAAGCGCGTGTCGGTCAATGACGGCTATCTGGAAGCTGCCCGCGACCGGCCGAACCTCACCATCATCGGGCAGGCGACGGTGGACAAGGTGCTTTTCGATGGCAAGAAAGCGATCGGCGTTTTGGCCATCGTGGCCGGTCAGGTTCGCAAATTCGAGACGCCGCTGGTTATCGTCTCGGCCGGCGCCATCCACTCTCCGGCCATCCTGCAGCGCTCGGGCATCGGTCCGGCGGCTCTCTTGAAACGAAAGGACATCGAGGTGCTTGCCGACCTGCCGGTCGGCGAAGGTTTCTTCGACCATCCTTATTGCCGCATCGAACTGAAGCTGAAGCCGGAATTCAAGGCGACCGATGTCGACGCGCGGCATACCAACTGCTGTGTGCGGATGAGTTCCGGCGTGCCGGGTGCCGAGCGCGACGACATTCTCTACGTCGCCATGAACCATGGCGGTATCGGCGTGGAGTCCGACAGCGCCCAGTTCGGCGAGGCCATGGTCAATCTGATCCTGATGGAGGCCAAGAGCCGCGGCACCGTGCAACTGCGTTCCGCCAACCCTTTCGACCAGCCGATCGTGGAAGAGAACATGCTGGACGATCCAATGGATCTCCAGCGCATGCGTATCGCCTATCGCCACCTTGGCGAGATTGCCCGGCAGGCGCCGATCCAGGCGATCGCCGAGCGCGTCCTGCTGGGGGATTCCGATCTGCCTTTGTCATGGCTCGAAACGGCAAGCGACGAGGAGGTCGACAATTTCCTGCTGGCGCAGTCTTCCGATGCGCAGCATGGGATCGGAGGCTGTTGCATGGGGGGGCCCGGCGAGGCCGTGGTCGATCCGGAATGCCGGGTCTACGGTTTGGAAGGATTGCGGGTTATCGATGCGTCGATCATGCCGCTCGATTGCCAGGCAAACACCAATCTCACCTCGATCATGATTGGCGAGAAAATGGCCGACAGCCTGCGCCGGTCCACCTGACAGCTCTCTGCCGAACTGCATATGGTCGCGAGGGCAGGCCCGCGCAAAAAGGCGCGGGCCTTGAATGTCAGCGAGTGACATCCACGGTAATCGTCTTCAGGTCGCACATTTCCATCAGCGTGTGCCGCCCACCGGTGCGACCGAGGCCGCTCTGCGTCCCGGCGGCGCCGCCGGCAGGAATATGCGGCTCCCAATAGCAGCTCATCTCGTTGATGTTGACGATGCCGACCTTCAGGCTTTCAGCAAAGGCAAAGGCGTTCTTGATGGTGCTGGTGAAGACCGCGGCCGACAGGCCGTAGGGGCTGGACGCCGCAAGTTCCATCGCCTCCCCGTCGGTCTCGAAGGTCAACACGGGTGCGATCGGCCCGAAGGATTCCTCGACATTGAGCAGGCTTTCCCGGGTCAGTCCTGTGACGATCGACGGCTCGAAATAGAGATTGGTGGCAAAGCCCGCTGCCACATTGCCGCCGGTGACGATCTCGGCGCCGCGCGCGCGGGCGTCCGCGATGTGGCTGAGCACCTTGTCGACGGCCACCGCATTGTTGATCGGACCCATCGTCGTCGCGGGATCGAAAGGGTCGCCCATTTTCACCTTCGCGGCCGCTTTCACGAGACCTTCGATGAAACGGTCATGGACGGATTTATGCACCAGCACGCGTTCGGTGGCCGTGCAGATCTGCCCGGCATTGGCAAAGCAGCCGGCCCCGACCTGGGCGGCAGCCATGTCGATATCGGCATCGGCCAGCACGATGGTCGGACCGTTGCCGCCCATTTCGAGCAGAAGCGGCTTGCCCGCGCCACGCCGGGCGATCGTCGCGCCGGTGGCGGAACTGCCGGTGAAGCCGATGGCATGGGTGCCCGGATGAACGACCGCCTCGTCGCCCACCTCCGCACCGTCACCCAGAACGAGATTGATGGCGCCGTCCGGCAGGCCCGCCTCGATGAAGCATTCGACAAGTGCAGTGGCAATCAGCGACGTCGTCGGCGCGGGCACCCAGACGACGGTGTTGCCCGTTGCGACGGCCGGTCCGAGATAGTAGAGGCAGGGCAGGGCGAGCGGGAAATTCCAGGGTGTGATGATGGCAAAGACGCCCTTCGGCTGCAGGAAGCTGAAGGCGCGCTTGTTGGCATCGGCAAGCGGAAACGCCGCCGTCTCCAGCCACTTCATCTGTTCTGCCGCATTGCGGAAGCCGAGAGCCGCCGCCGACGCTTCGGCCTTTGCTTCGCTGTGGAACGGCTTACCCTGTTCCAGGCAGAGCAGGCGCGCAAGCTCCTCGGCGCGCCTGTCGATCGCGTCGGCAATGCGCATGCATAGTTGAGCGCGCGCGAAGGTTCCCATCTTGCGCATGGTCTCGCGTGCGCCTTCGGCGGCTTTCACCGCGCGACCGACATCGGCGCGGGTGGAAAGGGAGAGATAGCCGAGATGCTCGCCCGTCGAAGGACTGTCGATTTTCAGGAATTTGCCCGAGCTGCCGGCAATCCACTCGCCGCCGATGCGGTTGATGCCGATGCGGGCGGCTGCTTCCGGCTCCGAGACGATCGCCATGCCGCGCAGGTTGGGGCCTTCGAGAGAAGATTTGAAATGGACTGTCATCATGCGTTCCTTTGGCCGAATTCGGATTGGATGTTCAAAATGGCGGCGCGGCTGCGTTCCACGGCTGCGATGAAAAGTCTGCTGCCGGCCGAAGCGCTCGCCTGCGATGGCGTGCCGATGACGCCGTTGTCGCGGATGGCTTCGAAACGGCGCCAGACGGTGACGGCCGGCGCCGCGTAAAGGTGAGGATCCGGCCAGGATGGCGGGGTGCCTCCTGGTGGGATGAGATCGCGGCGAACGCCGTCGCCAAGCACATGCATCATCAACGAGGTTTCAAGCGCGCAAGCGTGACCGGTGCCCGTGGCGGCATCGGGCAGGGCCTCCGCCGCCACGTCGGCGATGAGATCGAAATACGAGAAACCCGCGGTGACGATGCCACGCTGGCCAAGGGTGGTGATCGCCACCTGGATGGCGGCGCGGTTTCCGCCATGGCCGTTCAGCATGACCGGCAGGAAGCCGTCTTCGGCAAGGCAGGTGCAGAGATCGACGAGCACGGCGATGAAGGTCCGCGGACTGAGGCTCATCGTGCCGGAGAAGGAGCGATGATGCTCGGACGAGCCATAGGCGAAAGGTTCGGCGACACGCATGGAAGCCTGTCCTTCCGCCGCGGCGAGAGCGACTGCTTCCGCAAGCCAGCAATCGACGCCGAGAGGCAGATGCGGGCCATGTTGCTCGACAGCCCCGAGCGGCAGAATGACGACGGGTTTATGCACGCCGGCTGTCGCGTGTCTTTCCGTATCCGGCGAGGTCATCAGCGCAAAGCTGGACCTGGGCGGGATCGGCAAGGCCGGAACTGGCTCGCTCATCGTGCTGCCTCGACGAGCCGCGCCTTGGCGTAAGTCATGCCGGAATCGGCCAGGAGAGCGACCATGATGATTGCACCCTTGTAGAGTTCGAGGCTGGAAGGATCCGTGCCGAACACCCGAAGCGCAGTTGTCAGCAGACTGACGATCAGGGCGCCGACGACCGCCCCCCACACCGTTCCCCGTCCGCCGAAGATACTGGTGCCTCCAAGCACGGCAGCGGCGATCGCGTCCAGAAGCAGCGAGGTACCGCCGATATTGGGCGTCACGACAGGCACCCGGCTGATCATGATCACGGCCGTCAGGAAGACGAAGATGCTGGAGGCGCAATAGACGAGGATCGTGTGTTTCGTCACCGGGATGCCGGCAAGTTCCGCGGCTCCGGCATCCGACCCGAGCGCATAGGTACGCAGCCCGAAACGGCTGTGCCGCATCAGGATTGCTGCTACGGCAACGATCAGGAGCGTTGCGAAGATGACATTGGGAATGCCAAAGCTGCGCTCAATGCCGACCGCGCGAAGCGTCGGATCCTTCAGCATCAGGACGCCTTTGGAGGCAACGGCAAGCGTTGAGCCCTGCAGCGCGACCATTGTGGCCAGTGTCGTCACGAAGGGCGGTATCTTCAACAGTGCGATAACGGCGCCGTTCGCGAGGCCGATCACCACCATCACGGCAAAGCCGACGAGCAAGGCAAGCGGCAGGCCGGCGCCGCCGTCGATCAGGCTGGCGATGAAGACGGCGCAGAAGGCGACGCCGACGCCGGCGGACAGGTCGATGCCCGCCGTCAGCAGAACGATCAGAGCCCCAAGCGCCAGGATGGCGATCGGGGTCGCCTGGGCGACGATGTTGATGAGGCTGGCGGTTGAAACGATGCGGGCGTCGATGAGCGCGAAGATCGCCAGCAGGATGACCAGCAGGATCAACGGCGAGAGGTCGAGAAAGCGCCTGCACCAGATGTTCTGTTGGCGGGTCATGAGGGTTCTCTCATCGGATGTGCCAGTCTTCGACCGGTTCGCGCAGGCCTGATTTGACGCTGCGCAGGATTGCATCATTGACGGCGACGGCGCGCAGGGCGTCGCCAACCGGCATCACGAAAGGGGTATCGTCGCGAACCGCCGAAATGAAATGGTGGACCTCCTCGAAGAGATCCCCGGTGATACGGCCATTGACGGTCGGCCAGTGCAGGGCGTCGGGTTGCGACCACTGTCCATGCGACAGGATGCGTAGACCGTGGTCGCGCACGTCGAGGTCGATCATGCCTTCGGTGCCGATGATTTCCGTGCGTGCCCAGATGCCGGTCGGAACGGTCGGTGGCAGCGTCCAGCCGAAATAGAGCTGTCCGCTCATTCCGTTCGACAACTCGACGGTGGAGAAGATCGCATCTTCGGATCTAACTCCGAGCGAAGGCATGAGCTTGGCGACGGGCCGGGAGTAGACGGCGATGATGTCCGAACCCGAGATCCATTGCAGCGCATCCACGTCATGCACGCCGAGGTAGAAGCAGACGCTCGAATTTCCGTTCATGCGAAGACCGACTTCGCGACTGGTGAAACGGCCGCTGCTGCCGTGGATCGGCTCGCCGATCCGCCCGGATCTTACCGCTGCCGCGGCCTCGCAATAGCGAGGGTCGAACCGCAGGATGTGGCCGACCAACAGGCGTGCGCCGCTTCTCTCCGCTGCTTTCGCGATCGCCTTGGCAGGGGACAGATCATGAGCCATCGGCTTTTCGAGCAGCACCGGCTTGCCGGCATCGAGCAGAATGCGGCAGACGTCTTCATGCAGCGTGTCGGGTGCCGCCACGATATAGGCGTCGGCGGCATTGGCGGTCAGCGCGGTGGTGGCATCGCGGAAATACCGGGCACCGAAATCCGACGCGGCCTTGCTCCCCGTGGCAGCATTCGGATCAACGAATGCCGACAGTTCGGCGACAGGACTCGCGGCAACCACCTGCGCATGCAGGAGACCCATGTAGCCGGCACCGACGATGGCGATTTTCAGCTTGCTCAAAGGGTTTCTCCTTACAGGCATGGTGCAAGGTTGGATGCTGGCCGGGGTGCGCAAGCTTGTGGTGTGATCGTGCGATCACCGAAGGCCAGCGTCATCACGTCTTCTTCCGTCGCCCCACGAGCCAGCGTGCCGACAGAGTGGCCTTCGCGCATGACGACGATGCGGTCGGCAACGCCGAGAACCTCGGGCAACTCGCTCGACACCATGAGGATCGCCGCGCCCTCGGCCTTCAATCTTGCGATTAGGTGATGGAGTTCGGATTTTGCGCCGACGTCGACGCCGCGTGTCGGCTCGTCGAGCAGGATGATCTTCGGCTTAGTGGCAAGCCATTTGCCGATGACGACCTTCTGCTGATTGCCGCCCGAAAGCTCGATGGTCATCTTGTCGGGCTGGGCCGGCCGCACGCCGAGTGAGCCGATGAGATCGCGGGCGAGTGCCAGGATGCGGCGAGGTCTCAGCAGGCCGAAGTGACTGTTATCGCGAATCCAGGCGAGGGACAGATTGTCCCTGATCGACATCGTGCCGACGAAGCCTTCCAGATGCCGGTCTTCGGGTATGTAGACGATGCCGGCGCGATTGGCGGCCTTGGTGTCGCCGCCGGTCTGCTGCCCGCCGAAAATTCTGAGCGTGCCGCCATGCATGGTCTCGAGGCCGGCAATCAGCCTGAGCACCTCGGAGCGGCCGCTTCCCATCAGGCCGGCGAGCGCGACGATTTCGCCCCTGCACACGCTGAGCGTGGCCGACTTCAAGAGCTTGCCATCGGAGATGTTGCTGATCTCGATCGCGGTTTCGCCGACTTGCGCTTCGAGATAGGGGAAGATGTCGCCGACATCGCGCCCGACCATCATGGAGACGATCTCGGCCTCGTTGGTCTGGCGGGTCTGGCGCTCGCCGATGAACCGTCCGTCACGCAGAACGACGACGCGGTCGCACTGGCTGAAGATCTCTTCCATCTTGTGCGAGATGTAGAGGATGCCGGCGCCGCGAGCTCTCAGCCTGTCGATCAGGTCGTAGAGCTGGTCGCGCTCGCGGTTGGAGAGCGCGCTGGTCGGCTCGTCCATGATGAAGAACCAGGCATCGGACAGAACGGCACGGGCAATTTCCACCATCTGCCGGTGCCCGACGGAAAGCGTTCGCAGCTCCGCGCCAATGTCGATATCGAGCGACAGCTCGTCCATGATGGATTTCGCATCGCGCCGCATCCGGGCCCGGTCGAGAAATCCCAGGCGGGTATGCGGTTCGCGGCCGATGAAGAGATTCTCCGCCACCGTCAGGTCCGGCGAAAGGCTGAAATGCTGATGGATGACGCTGATGCCCTTGGCGTCGCTGGGGGAGTGGAACTGGACGGCGTTGCCGTCGATGACGATCTCACCCTCGTCCGGACGATGCAGACCGGAAATGCACTTCACCAGCGTCGATTTTCCGGCCCCGTTCTCGCCGGCAAGTCCTACCACCTCGCCGGCCGAGACGGCAAAGCTGACACCGTCGAGTGCCTTGACGCCCGGAAAAGACTTGCCAAGCCCGCGCAAGGCGATGCTGTGTTTGCCGACCGGTGTTGCGGCGGTGTTGCGGGGCGACGGGGTGGACTTGCGGCCACTGGTTTTGAACAGGGCGGCGACACTCTCCGGCTGGCTGGTGAGAACGGCCACCAGAATGAGGCTCGCGGTCACGAAGTAGATCAGGATCTGTGGTACCTGCAGGAAGGACAGGCCGGTGTTGATGACGCCCAGCAGCAGCGCCCCGATCGCCGTTCCCCAGATGGAGCCCTGGCCGCCGGACAGTTTCGTGCCGCCGATGATGGCGGCTGTGATGGCTGTAAATTCAAGCCCGGTGCCGGCAAGCGGCTGTGCCGAACCAAGGCGGCCGATGGTGAGGATCGCGCCGAGCCCGGCCGTTGCGCCGGCAATCAGGTAGACGGAGATGCGCACGAGGTCGACGGGAACCAGTGAGGCCCGCGCTGCTCCCGCATTGCCGCCGACCGCATAGATCCAGCGCCCGTACACCGTGCGATTGAGCACGAACCACCAGAGGCCCAGGCAGATGGCGGCGATGATGACGGAGACCGGCAGGAGGCCGATCGTCTCGCGTCCCGCGAAAAGCAGGACCGGATCGGCGACCGCGATGCTCGATGCGCCGGAGAGACTGAGCGCCAGGCCGCGCGCAAACGCCATGGTGGCGAGCGTTGCGATGAATGGGGAGATGCCGGCAAAGCCGATCAGCGCTCCATTGAGCAGACCGATTGCGGCACCGCCACCGATCGCGGCGAGAAGGCTCAAGCTCGCCGAGCCGGTTGCCGTGTAGGCAAGGCCCGCGGCGATGCCGGAACAGGCAAGATTGCTGCCGACGGAAATATCAATGCCGCGCGCTATGATCACGGCCGTCATGGCAAAAGAGATGAGGGCGATGACCGCACTCTGCTGCGCGATACTGACAAGATTGCCGGTCGACAGAAAACGCGGATCGATCCAGCCGAAGACGGCGATGGCGACCAGCAGCACCGCGATGAGAACCGGTTCGTTGCGCCGCAGTAACGGAGAGGTCCAGGACTGGAACATGGGGCGGTCCTCTTATCGAGCATCATGCGCGGTCACCACGGAAGCGGCGACGGCGATCGTCAGGAAAAGGGGACGCCGGATGATATGTCATCCGGCGCTTGAGCCGCTTTAGGCTGTTACTTTGCCAGGGTCATGGCGGTCGCCGGAACCTTGGGACCGAGTTGCTCGGTATAGTTCTTGGCTTCCACCGCCTCCTTGTCGGTGTTGATGTATTCGAAGGTGAGGCCATCCGCCTTGAGCTTTGCCGCCGTCGCATCCGAGGTCACGAAATAGGTCGGCATGTAGAGATCCTGCGGCAGCTTTTCGCCGTTGGCCAGGCGAGCGGCAACGGCGATGTTCCAGTAGCCGACACGATAGGCGCCGGTCAGCACGTCCATCACCATCTTGCCGTCGTCGATCAGCGGCTTCATCTCGGCGTCGCCGTCATAGCCGCCGTAGAGCAGCTGGGTTCCCATCGAGCTGGCAACGGAATCGGCGGCCAGGCAAAGGCTGTCGGAGATGCAGCCGATGGCCTTCAGATCCGGATAGGTGGTGAGCCAGGTCTGGGCGGCATTGGTTGCCTTGGCTGCGTCCCAGCCGGTCGGCTCGATGCCGACAACCTTGATATCCGGAAACTCCTTTTTCAGGGTTTCGACAAAGCCTTTTTCGCGCGTGTCGGACACGAAGTTACCACGCGAACCGACGAGCAGGGCGACTTCGCCCTTGCCGCCAAGCGACTTGCCGAGCGCGCGGGCAACCATCGACATGTTGTCGTAGTCCGGATAGAGCGTCGAGTAGTTCGAGCCGGCCTCGACCTTGTTGCCCATGGTGATCACCGGAATGCCGGCGGCGGTGGCTTTCTGGATGACCGGAATGACCGCGTTCTTGTCGATCGGATCGATCAGGATCGCGCTGACGCCCTGATTGATGAAATTCTCGATGATGCTGACCTGTTTTTCCAGACTGCCCTCGGCGCTCTGCCAGGTGGATTTCACCCCATAGTCGGCGGCAGCCACGTCGCCCGCTTCCTTCATGCGGACAAAGAAGGAATTCTGCAGGTCGATTGCCGCAAGCCCAAGAACCTTTTCCGCGGCAAGCGAGGGCGTCGCGGTGGCGAGTGCGAGCAGAGCAATGGATGCTTTCAAGGAAAGGCGCATGTTTCAGTTCTCCTCTTGTTGCGACAGGGCGATTCTTCGCCTCTTTTTCATGTCCCGCACGACGACCGTCCCAGCGACAGGCATTCCGGCGGTATTCCGCGGCACTCGTGCCGTATCCATGTCAGGGCCGCGCCCTGCGTGGACCGGCCTTGCTCGACCTCAGCCATTCAGGCCCTCGACACCGGCGCCGCAGACAAGTCCGGCGATGCGGGCGCCGCGCGGTGGCTTGAAAGCTCCGCTCGTCAACGCGGCCAGCGATGCCGCGCCGCTGAGGTCGGCGGCGATGCCGAATTCGAACCAGAGCAATTCAGCGGCCTTCTGCATGTCCGCATCCTCGACAAGGACGATATCGTCGACGTGCTTGGCGACGATCGCGTAGATGCTTTCATCCGTGCGGCCGCAGGCCATGGTCGCCACCTTCGTCGTTATCTCGGGCAAGCGAACGACACGGCCGGCAGCCAGGGAGGCGTGAAGGGTCGGTGAACCGGTCGGCTCGACACCGATGATCCTGGCTTCAGGTTTGACGTGCTTCAGGACTTCGGACATGCCACTGATAAGGCCGCCACCGCCGATCGCGACGATATAGATGTCGGCATCGGGAATCTGTTCGACCATCTCCAGCGCCACGGTTCCCTGACCGGACACGATCTGCGCATCGGCGAATGGATGCATGTAGAAGGCGCCGCGCGCCTTTGCCTCGGCCGATGCCGCCTCATGCGCTTCATCCCAGACATTGCCTGCGAAGCGAACGTCAGCGCCCCATTTGCGCAGCTTTTCCGCCTTCAGCGGGCTTGCATTGTTCGGCAGGTAAATGGTGGCGGGAACGCCGGCCTGGGCAGCCACATAGGCGGTGGCCAGGCCGTGATTGCCACCGGATGCGGCGATCAGTCCGTTTTCGATCCGGCTTGGCTCGAGCGTTTTAACCCGGTTCGTGGCGCCCCGAATCTTGAAGGAGCCGCTTACCTGGAGGCATTCCAGTTTCAGATAGACATCATTTTGAAGGTTTGCGCCCGTGGCATGGTCGAGCTTGACGACCGGGGTGCGCCGTATGAAGGGGGCAATGCGCCGGGCAGCCGCAATGATGTCCTCATGGCTCATCGGTCAGTGCCTCCGGATATTCGTTGGCAAGCACGAAGCAGCAATTCCCCGGACGCACGCGGCCGGGCTGACGCTTGGCGAAAACGATGCCGTCGATGGGGTGAAGGAGATCGATGGGCGCGCGTGACGGCGTGTGGAGGAAGTGAATGCGTCCGGCAAGGTCGCCTTTGCTGACGGCACTGCCGAGCGGGCTCAAGGGCTCGAAGACACCGTCCTCCTCGGAAAGCAGATAGCCTTCGCTTCCGGGCACCTTGAGCACGCGCGCGTTGGCGCCAGGGGCGATGTCAGGCGCGCCTTTCAGGACGCCTGCATGTTTCAGCACATTGCGGATGCCCCTGCGGCAGATGGCCAGCGCATCCGGACTGACAAGGCCGCCGCCGGCCATCTCACTGCCGATAACGATCAGCCCTTGGTGGTTGGCGGACGCGGTCGAAGTCCGGGTTTCACCGAGATTGTCGACCATGACAACGGTCGGCGCCCCGAAGGCGAGCGTCGCCCTGATGTTCTTGCGATGCCCTTGCGCGGTCGGGGATGGCTCAATGATTGCGCTCGGCAAGATCATCAGGGACGAACCGCCGGAATGGAGATCCAGGAAGTAGTCGGCCTTCGGAAACAGGATGTCATGCACATAGGCCGCGATCTGGCTTGTCAGCGTGCCGTTGAAATCGCCCGGGAAACTGCGGTTGAAATTCAACCCGTCGACCGGGGAGGTGCGGGTGCCGGCCTCGACAGCCCGAATGTTGATGGCCGGAATCGCAATGATGCGACCGGCAATATCCCGTGAATCGATCTCGCGCAGAAGCTCGCCGAGCGCGATCGGCCCCTCATATTCATCGCCGTGGTTGCCGCCCTCGATCAGGACCGTCGGACCGTCTCCGTTCTTGATGACGGCGAGCGGAACGCGGACCGTGCCCCAGGCATCGTCGTGCGGCGATTGGGGCACATGGAAGAAGCCGATCTGCTTGCCCTCGCGATCGAAATCGACCGACGTGTAAACACTGTTGTTCCGGGGAGCGATGGTTGCGCGCACAGTGTTTGCAGGTCTCGGTACGGTCATCGGGTCGGCCTCGAATTCATTGTCCGGCCATCATGTCAGTTTTATATATGGTGTCAAGTTTGGATATAAAACCAATGGCAATTCCGATTTCTTATCTCTATCGTGCGCGGACCACCGGGGATTCTTCGAATGTCAGATGACGCAAAAGAGAGTGGCAAACCGACCTATTCGGCCCCGGCGCTGAGCAAGGGCCTGGATGTTCTGGAACTGCTGGCGGAAGCGCGGGCACCCTTGACGATGAAGGAGATCGCGGAAGGCCTCGGCCGTTCGAAGAATGAGATATTCCGAATGCTGATCGCGCTGCAGGAACGTCAATACATCGAGCGCAACGCCGAGACCGACGCCTATTCGTTGACCGACAAGCTTTTCAAGCTGGGGCTGCACACGCCGAGCGCTCAGGATCTCATGTCCGCCGCCATGCCCGAACTGACGCGGATTGCGGGGGACTCAAATCAGTCGCCGCACCTGGTCGTCTTCAATCACGGCTTGACCGTCGTAACCGCGGCCGTTCCCGGGGGCGAGGACATGGCGTTCACGCTACGTCTTGGATACGGCCGCCTGGCCACCGACGCGACCTCCGGCCATGTGATACTTGCCTTCCAGCCGTCAAAGGTCGCGGCGCGGATGATCGATGAAAGTGAGGCGCACTCCCCGGCGCCGCTGGATCGTGACGCGCTGGAAAAGCAGCTTCGGATCATCCGCGCGGACGGCTACTGGATGCGCGAAAGCCGCGACTTCGTCGGCATCACCGATATCTGCTGTCCGGTCATCGGACCGGACGGCAGCGCCGTCGCCTCCATTATCGTCGCCTATATCAATCGCCATACGCGTGAAAGCCGCCATGCCTTTACTCTGGAGGTCCTGCGCGCGGCCTGCGATCGCATCTCCATGAAGTTGTCACCGCGGGTTCGCTGAGGGATCGTGGTGGGCCGGGGGCGCGGACGAAGCACCGTCCGCTGGCCGTTTGCACCGGATTGGTAATACCAGTATAGGTCCAGTCAGGAATGTTCCGATCCAGGGTGCTTCTCGCGCGGAGGAAAGGCAATGACAACCGTGAACCTGATCGGGCTTGTCAGTCGGGAAATGGAAGCGACAGCGTCCGATGTGCCGCTTTACAGGCGGTTGAAATCGGCGATCGAGGCAGCGATCCGCTCCAATGCATTGAAGGCCGGCGCGGTTCTGCCAGGCGAGCGGGTTCTGGCGGAAGCCCTGTCGATCTCGCGAGTCACTGTGAGAAAGGCCCTGGCGCTGCTCGAAGAGGAAGGGCAGCTCAATCGCCGGCACGGTTCCAAAACCGAGATCGGGTCGCGGGTCGAGAAATCGCTTTCGACGCTGACGAGCTTTTCGGAGGACATTCTGGCGCGCGGCCTGAAGCCTGGATGTCTATGGCTTTCCAAGCAGATAAGCCGCCCATCCCCAGCCGAAATGATGGCCTTGGGTATTGCAGGCAATACCAATGTAGTTCGCATGCGTCGTGTGAGGACGGCCGATGGCGCGCCGATCGCCGTCGAGGTCTCGGCCGTGCCGGTTCGCTTCCTTCCTTCGCCCGAGATGGTTCAGGATTCCCTTTATGAAGCGCTTGATGCACGCGGCTTCCTGCCTCAGAGGGCAGTCCAGCGCATGCGCTCGCGCGGCGCGTCGCTGGAGGATGCGAAACATCTTCATTGCGAGCCGGGCGCACCGCTGCTGATGACCGAGCGCCGCTGCTTTCTCGCCGACGGACAAATCGTCGAATACTGCGAGACACGATACAAGGGCGACGTCTACGATTTCGTCTTCGAGCTGCAAAGATAATACCAGTTATGAACTGGTTGTAATCTGGTATTTTCCATTTATCGTGATGGCGACAGGGAGTGCCGACGTGCAGCGGGAAGACATCACCAACAGTCTCATCGTGTCCTGCCAGCCGGTTCCCGGCGGCCCGATGGATAGTGCGCAATTCGTGACAGGCTTTGCCAGGGCCGCTGTTGAAGCCGGAGCCAAGGCCCTGCGCATCGAATCCGTGTTCTATGTCGCGGCCGCACGCCTGGCCGTCCGCGTGCCGATCATCGGTATCGTCAAGCGGGATCTCACCGACAGCCCGGTGCGCATCACACCCTATCTGGCCGATATCGAGGCCTTGGCAGAGGCGGGCGCCGATATCATCGCTTTCGATGCGACGGACCGTGTCCGTCCCGTTCCTGTCGAAGCGCTTGTGAAAGCCGTCAAGGCCAGGAACAAGCTGACCATGGCCGATTGCTCTTGCCTTGACGATGCGCGCCGGGCCCTTGCCGCGGGTGTCGATTTCGTCGGCACGACGCTTTCCGGCTATGTCGGTGGGCCGGAGCCGGAGGATCCGGACATCGCCCTCATTGCTCAAATGCGAACCCTGACCCCCTACGTCATTGCTGAAGGGCGTATCCGGTCGCCTGAGCAGGCGGCTGCCGCCGCGCGCGCCGGCGCCTGTGCCGTGGTTGTCGGCTCGGCGATCACCCGTACCGAGCACGTCACCTCATGGTTCCATCAGGCGCTTTCCGACGCCTATGTGGCGAGGGGCGCGCAAACCGCCCTTGGCACAAGTGTCCTGGGCCCAACCGTTCTGGGCATCGACATCGGGGGAACCAAGACCATGGCCGCGCTGGTCAGCGGCGGCAAGGTGATCGAGGACATGATCGTGCCGACCGCGCGAGAGGCTGGACCCGACGCCTGGCTTGCATCCTTGGCGCAAAGCACGTCGGCCTGGTCGAGCCGCTTCAGTCGTATCGGCATTGCGGTGACCGGATTGGTAGAGGATGGACGCTGGTCGGCGTTGAATCCGGCAACCCTCGGCATTCCCGACGGCTACCCGCTGGTCGAAAGGGCGTCCTCTGTTTTCGGCAAGCCGGTCTGTGCGGTCAACGATGCCCAGGCAGCTGCCTGGGGCGAATACAAATTCGGCGCCGGGCAAGGTCGCGACATCGTCTTTCTAACCATCTCGACCGGAATTGGCGGCGGCATCGTTTGCAACGGCCGATTGCTGTCCGGTCTTGCCGGTCACTTCGGTCTGATCCGTAGTCTGTCTGAAGACCGGGCTCCGCTCGAGGACGGCACCTCCGGCCGCTGGATCGCTTCGCAAGCCCTCAAGGCCGGCTTCAAGGCCGATGCCGTCGATGTGTTCAGGCGTGCGCTGAAGGGCGAGGCCTGGGCCGGCGCCATCGTCTCGCAGAGCGCCTCGCGGGTCGCGACGCTGTGCCGGGACATTCAGATGATGTTCGATCCCAAATTGATCGTCATCGGCGGCAGCATCGGTCTTGCAGAAGGCTATCTCGACCGGGTGCGCGCACATCTGAGCGAGGTCCCGCCGCGCCTTTCCCCCGATCTCGTAGCGGCGAAGCTCGGAGGCCACGCCGGCGTCATCGGTGTTGCCGATCTTGCCGAATGGGCAAGGTAACGGCGCGCCCGATCATGTCATGCAAAAATCATCAAAAAAGAAGGGAACGATCATGAAATTGAGCAGGACGTCTTTTGCGCTTATGGCCACCCTCCTTGCGGGGACGGCTTTGCCGACCTCTGCCAACGCAACCGTGACCGTGCTCGGCTGGCCTGGCGGCTCCGAGGAAACCGCACTGCGGGCAACCGTGGAAACCTACAACACGCAGGCCAGTGATGCCGACAAGGTGGAGTTGCTGTTCTTCAACCGCGAAGGCTTTTACGACAAGCTGCAGGCCGACATGGCGGCCGGATCCAGTGCCTTCGACGTGAACCTCGTCGCCACCTACTCGCTCGGTCGCTACGCGCCCTATATGGAGCCGATCGATCTTGGCGCGGACGCGGCCAAGGTTTTCGGCGAATCCGTTCTCAAGACGATGCAGTTCGACGGCAAGCAATACGGCGTGCCGACAGACCTTTCGTTGCACTTCATGTACTACCGCAAGGATCTCATCGACGCCTTGATCAGGGATGACGCCGCCAGGAAGACCTATGGTGAAATCGCCCAGAAGTATCTCGGCAAGCCGCTGCAGCCGAAAGACCCGGACAGCTGGACCTGGGACGACTGGGGGGCCACCGCCCTCTATTTCACCAAGCGGGTGAACCCCGACAGCCCGGTGCGCTACGGCACGGTCCTGCAGATGAAGAACCTGCTGTTCAACATGATGGTCTTCCAGTCGCTGCCGCGCTCCTACGGCGGCGACTGGATGGACAAGGACGGCAATGTCACGGTGGATTCCGATGCCTACAGGACAGGCCTCGAGCTCTACAAGAAGCTCTATGATGCCGGGTCTTCGCCCAAGGATTCGCTTAGCTACGAATATGCTGAAACCAACGCGGCCTTCGCATCCGGCCAGGCCGCAACAGCGCTGCAGTGGAATGCCGCGGCGGCGGATCTGACCAGCACCGAAAAATCCCCGGCCGTCGCCGAGATGACCGGGATCGTCGCGCCGCCAACAGGTCCCGACGGACGCGCCGATCATATCCACGGCCTTGGTTTGGGCCTCAACAAGAACGCCAAGAACAAGGAAGGCGCCGTCAAGTTCCTGAAGTGGCTCGCCACCGAGGATGCGGCCTTGCTCTATGCGCGCAGCGGCGGCTCGCCGGCATTGTCTCCCGATGTCGTCGGCAAGGTTGCGAAGGAACGTCCCGACCTCGTCAAGCTCGGCGAATTCGCCAGCAAGTACGGCTATGTCATGACCGGAGCGACGTCCGCGAGTGCGCTCCCGGTCTATGAGCTGCAGGCAAAGGAGTTCACCGGCTATTGGTCCGGCCAGCAGAGCCTCGAGGATGCGCTCGCCCACACCAAGGCGGGCATGCAGGACCTTCTGAAGAAATGAATTATTGGCCGGATGCCGGGCCGAGGCCCGGTATCCGGCGCGTTTGGCGGATCGACATGGCCCTTGTGACACGTGCCGAAGGCAGGATGTATCTGACGCCGCTGGTCGGCTTCCTGCTTCTGTTTCTCGGCTTTCCGGCGATCGTCAATCTGATCTATTCCGTTTCGACCGTCACATTCGAGACGTTGCGCAGTCCGGTGTTGAGCGGTTTCGGTAACTATGTCGCGGTGTTGAACGACCGCGAATTCTGGAGCTCGGCCTGGTTCTCTCTGTGCTTCGGTATTCTTACCGCATCGGCGGAATGTCTGATCGGCCTTTTCCTTGCCATCTTCCTGGCGCCGCTTCTGAGCAAGCGTCCAGTCCTGATGGCGCCGTTGATGCTGCCGCTGATGGTCGCGCCGGCCATGGTCGGTCTCATGTACCGGCTGGTGCTGCATGAATTCGCGGGCCCCGTCCCCTACTATCTCTTCGAATGGTTCGGCGACAGCCCGGCCTTCCTCGACATCGACAATGCCTTCCGCACCCTTGTCGTCGTGGAGACGCTGCAATGGACGCCTTTCGCCTTCCTGCTCTTCTACATGGCCTATTCGGCCATACCGCTCGACGTGCGCGAAGCCTCCTCGCTCGATGGCGCATCACCGTTTGAGATCGTTCGGTGGATCGACCTGCCGCTGATGAAGCCGACGCTGGTCATCGCGTTTTTCATCCGTTTCATCGACGGTTTCCGAGTGTTCGACAATGTCTATGCGCTGACCGGCAGTGGCGCTGGCGGTTCAACGACGTCCTTGTCGATCTACATCTACCAGGCCTTCTTCAAGGAAGGGGCTATCGGCAAGGCGGTCGCCGCTTCGGTTATCCTGTTCCTGGCGTCGTTCATCGTTCTCCACGGCCTTAACCGGCTTGCCGGCCGCAGGAAGCGTTGACGATGGTCAGGGCACTGCGCTGGATCGTTTTTGCCATCGCCGTGCTGGCGATGAATTTCCCCATTATCGTGACGCTGATCACATCGCTCAAAAGCCAGCGCGAGCTTTCGACGAACCCCGGTTTGTGGATCAGCCAGCCGACGCTCGACAACTATCTGGAGGTCCTGACGCAGACCAGCCGCTTCAACATCTATGCCTACCTGCTGAACAGCACCGTGGCGGCGCTGATCGGAACCGGCCTTGCGATCGTGCTCGCGTTCCCGGCTGCCTATGCGATCGCGCGTAGCGAGGCGGGAAAGCGCTTGGTCCTGCCGATCGTCATCAATCTTCGCGCCGTGCCGCTGATCATCTTCGCGATCCCACTTTACATGATGTACCAGTGGCTGGGCCTGCTCGATACGCGGATCGGGCTCGGGCTCATCCTGACCATCGTCAACGCGCCGCTTGCGCTCGTCATCCTGGTGAACGCGATTTCAGATGTACCGGTCGAACTCGACGAGGCGGCGAAAGTCGATGGCGCAAGTTCCTTGCAGGTGATGATGATGATTGTCCGGCCCGTCATCCGACCGGCGCTCGTCACAACCTTCATTTTCGGCTTCATCACTGCCTGGAACGAGTTCCTCTTCGGCCTCATGCTGACAACCAGCCGTGCCGTGCCGATGACGGTCGGCGCGTCCTTCTTCTTCGCCGCAAGCGGCGGCGGCGTAAAATGGGGAACCGCTTCCGCGGTCATGATGCTGGGCGCCTTGCCGCCCGCCTTGCTGGGTCTTGTGATGTATCGGCAGATATCAGGATCCATGACCGCTGGAGCGGTCAAAGGCTAAGGCAAGACGAGTTCGTCGTTCTGACTAGTTGGACAACCCTATCCGACAGGGCGAGCGCACTTGTCAGGCCAGGTGACTCGATTCCGAAAAGACTGATCAGCCGTCCGGACGAATCTGCCAGAATGTCGAAATCGCCGAACTGCAACCCGTTCGTTTTAGGCCGCAGCCCGCAATAGCTCGGCTCCAGTTCCCCGTCCCTCAGCCCCGGCCAATAGCGTCGGATGGCCGCGTAAAATGGCGTGGCCCGGGTTGGGTCGACCGCGTAGCCGACCTCATCGACGGGCTCGACGTCCGGCCCGAAACGAACTGATCCGCCCATATCCAGCGTCAGGTGAACTCCGAGGCCGCCTGGTTCCGGAACCGGATAAACAAGATGGTTGAAGGACGGGCGGCGTCCAAGCGCAAAATAATTGCCTTTGACGTAGGTGACATCTGGGATTTTGCCGCCATGCCCGCCCGCGAGGCTCCGGGCAATGAGATGGGCTGACAATCCGGCCGCGTTGATGACGAGATTGGCGGCGATCCTATAGCCTTCCATATCGCCGCCAACCTGGAGCTCGCAGCCCGTTTCGTCGACGCTGCCGCCGAGAACCGGTGCGCGAAACGCAAAGGTGGCACCGGCATTCTCGGCATCGCCCTGTAGCCCCAGCATCAGCGCGCGGCTGTCGACGATCCCCGTGCTTGGGGACAAAAGCGCGCCGGCAACATCCAGTTCAGGCTCAAGGCGTTCCACATCCGAGCGGCTGAGCATCTCCAGGTCCGCAACACCATTGTCCGCGGCCTTGGTCCGGATCCCCTCCAGAATCGGCAATTCCGCGTCGCTGGCGGCGACGATCAGCTTGCCGATTCGTTTGTGCGGAATCCCGCGCGCTTCGCAATAGCGGTAAAGCGCGTTCTTTCCTTCGACGCATAGCTGCGCTTTCAGGCTGCCCTTCGGATAGTAGATGCCGGCATGGATGACCTCGCTGTTGCGGCTCGACGTGCCCAGCCCGGGGCTGTCCTCGGCCTCCACGACAAGAACTTCGCGTCCATCGAGCGCCAGCTGCCGCGCAATCGCCAGGCCGACGACGCCGGCGCCGATGACGATGCAATCGACTTTCTCGTCGGGGACCTCCATCGTCAGTCGCCAGACCCTAGGGAACAATGCAGGACGTGCAAGCAGGCCTCACCAGAATTGCGGCCCCACCGAAGGAGCGCCAGCATGAGATGTCACCACAAGCATGACATGTCACTCCATCGCCGAGCAAATAGAACGAGATGTCCAGACCGATGCCGTTCATCGGCTGATGGGTTCAGTTCAAACTTGCGTTGTGTGGCGCACGCAGCGCAATTTGTTTGCGTCCCGTTGCATTGATGCCGACCGCGATCTCGGCGGCCTTGCCAAGGTCGTGCTCCAAAATCCAGACGCACGGCGAAAGTTCATCGTCTTTCTGCAAGGGCAACTCGGCATCTCCGCGCAGGAGGCGGACACGATGCTGGAGCACTGCGCCAACTCCTTCGTCGGCATCTTCACGACCTTCGACCGTCGGTTTCGCCAGCGGTTCGCGAAGGCCGACATCGAAAGGCTGCTGCGCGAGATCAACGGCGAGGCGGATGAGCGGGACGATCAAGCCGCTTGAGTTCGACGGCGCGCGTGCCCGTCGCAGCCCAGCTGCAAAAGGTAGCGGTTCATTGTTTGATTCACTGAACCGTTCCAACTCATTGTTTTTGCGCGGCTACTGAAGGAAGGCCGCTGTACGCCTTTCCTGGAGTTGCACTACAGAAACTATCCCCGGCCCAGGATCATCTCCGCTGCCCGCTGCCCGATCATCATGCTGGGGGCATTGGTGTTGCCGCCGATCAGCTTCGGCATCACGGACGCATCCGCGACCCGCAAGCCACCGATGCCGCGCACCTTGAGCGTTGCTGGGTTGACGACGGCCATCGCGTCGGTCCCCATCTTGCACGTCCCCACCGGATGATAGACGGTGAGCGCTTCGGCACGCAAATAGGCGAGGATCTCGTCATCGCTGCGAACATCCTTGCCCGGCAGCATCTCCGTCCCCCTGATCGGGTCGAACTCGGATGCGGCAAAGATTTGACGCGCGATCTTGATGCCTTCGACCAACACCCTGGCGTCCTCGTCGTTCGAGAAGAAGCGATGATCGATCAGCACATCCCGGTTCGATGCCTGGCCTGACAGTTTGAGTTCGCCGACGCTTTTGGGCCTGAGCACGCAGGTGTGGATTGCGTAGCCATGGCCGTATTCCACCAGCCTGCCGCGATGGCTGCGATAGCCGGGCACGAAGTGGAACTGGATGTCGGGAATGCCGTTCGCATACTTCGTCCGGGCAAAGCCGCCGGCTTCGACATAGTTGGTGGTGAGCATGCCCTTGCGGCCGGCAAAGTACCGGAAAGGCGCAGCCAGCACGCGGGGCAAGTTGGGCAGCGACAGGCCGAGCGTCTTCGTGCTCGAGGAGCGGACCGTGATCATGCCGTCGATATGGTCCTGAAGGTTCTTGCCCACGCCCGGCAGATCGACAACCGGCTTTATGCCGATCGCCTGCAGCTCGGCGGCTGCGCCGATGCCGGACGCCAGCAAGATCTTCGGTGAATTGATGGCCCCGGCCGAAAGCACGATTTCGCGGCGGGCCGACAGCGTCTTCTGCTCGCCCTTGTGCCGCACCCGTACCCCTGTCGCGCGCCCCTCGGCTATATCGAGGTCGATCACTTCGCATTCGCTGAGGATTGTGAGATTCTTGCGATCGAGCACCGGGCGCATGAAGGCGGTGAAACTGCTGAAGCGCTGGCCGCGATCCTGGGTGACATTGTAGATGCCGAGGCCGAACTGGCTTTCGGCATTGAAGTCGCTGTTGGCCGGAAGACCGGCATTGTTGCCGGCCTTGACGAACATCGACGACAGCACATTCGGATCGCGCGGCTTGTCGACCAGCAGTTCCCCGCCTGTACCGTGGTAGTGCGGGTCTTGGCCAAGCAGGTTGCGCTCGAGCTTCTTGAAGACGGGAAGCACGTCGCTGAATGCCCAGCCTGCGCAGCCGAGTCGCGACCACTCGTCATAGTCCTGCGCGGCGCCCCTGATGTAGACCATCGAGTTGATCGAACTGGAGCCGCCCAATGCCTTGCCGCGATTGACCGGAATCCTGCGGCCCTTGAGGTTGGGCTGAGGCACGCCGACATAGCAGTAGTCATAGTTCGGATTGCCGTAGAGCGAGAGGATGCCGGCAGGCACCTTGACCCGCAGGCCGCTGTCGCTGCCGCCGGCTTCGATCAGGCACACTTTGTGGGACGGGTTGGCGCTCAGGCGATTGGCAAGGACGCAACCAGCCGAGCCTGCGCCGATGACGATGTAGTCGTAGTCAAGATTTTCGGTCTGCATGGCCAGCCCCTTTGAGAATGGAGATGCCGGGGCGGCGCGCGCCCCGGCTGAGCGGCTCACTGCAGAAGCTGCGTCCAGACCTTGGTGACGAGTTCCTGCGCCGCCGGCGAGCAGGCCTGGCCCATCTTGACGGGAACGGTCGGGAACAGCTCCGGAGCGTTCTCCTTGTTGTAGAGCGCCTTGCTCTCGTCGATCTTCACCGGCGAAGAGTGGCCGTAATAATTGTACTGCGCCGTCGCGTTGTCGATCTGGGTCATGAAATCGATGAACTTCTTGGCGTTCTCGATATTGGCCGCGCCCTTCGGCACGACATAGGAATCCAGCCAGCCGACCAGACCTTCTTTCGGCATCGCGTATTCGACATTGGCCTTGTCGTTGCGGCGAAGCCTCATGGTGTTGCCGTCCCACCAGAAATGGGCGGCAACCTCGCCGCTGCCGATGCGGTTTTCGATGTTGTCGCTGGAATAGGCCGCCACGAATGGCTTCTGCGCCAGCAAGAGGTCGAGCACGCGCTTCATCTCCTGCGGATCTTCGCTGCAATATTTGATGCCGAGATAGTTTTCCGCTGCCGGAATGACTTCGTCGGGCTGCGCCAGGCTGGCGATCTTGCCGCGCAGCTCCGCCGGTGGCTCGAAATAGGTCTTCCAGCTGTCGACCGGGCCTTTGTAGAGGTCGCGGTTGACGGTGTAGCCGGCATTGCCGAAGGCGAGCGGGATCGAATGATTGCCTGTCGCATCCCACCACGGTTTCTGCCAATCCGGCAGGACTTGGCTGTAGGCAGCCATGGAGCTGGCGCCGAAATCCTCGAGCAGCCCGCTATCGATCATGATCTTCACGAAGTGCTGCGAAGGCGTGACGATGTCGTAGCCCGACGAGCCGGCCTGCAGCTTGGTCAGCAGGTCCTCGTTGGATGAGAAGGCGTCGACCGTGACCTTTATGCCGGTTTCCTTCTCGAATTTCGTGACCATCTCGGGCGAGATGGAATCCGCCCATGCGTAGATGGCCAGGCTGCCCTCGGCGAGAGCGGGCACGCTAAAGGCGAGGCTCATGGCGCCGGCCATGGCGAGCGCTGCAATTTTGGTCGTCATGTCATTCCCCTGTTTGTTGTTCTCCCAGGGGCGACGATAACAAACCGTAGGGTTCGATAAATTCGATTTGCCCGATGCCTTGATTAGGAAAAACTACGCCGCTGCTACTGCCGTCGCTGAAGCAGGAAGGCCACGGTCGCCAGCACCACCGAGACAATCATGATCAAGGTCGAGATTGCGTTGAGCTGCGGCGACACGCCCTGCTTGATCAGCGAGAAAATGTAGACCGGCAGCGTGGTGGCGCCGCCGGAATTCAACAGGTTGCTGGTGATGAAATCATCCATCGAGATGACGAAGGCGAGCATGGCGCCGGCGAACACACCCGGCAGGATGAGCGGCAGCGTGACGCGACGAAAGGCGACCCAACCGGTGGCATAGAGATCGCGGGCCGCTTCCTCCAGATCGAGGTCCATCCCCTGCAGGCGGGCGCGTATCGGCAGGAAGGCGAACGGGATGCAGAAGGTGGTGTGGGCGATCATCAGCTTCACCATTCCGTTGGCGAGCCCGATCTCGGAGAAGAGGATCAGGACGGCGACAGCAACGACGATTTCGGGCAGGAGCAGCGGCAGGTTCACCACCGCTTCGGAGATCCGGCGGAACCGGACATCGCGGCCGCGCACCAGCACCAATGCCGCCGTCAACGCGACAAGCGTCGAGGCGACTGTGGCGACCGCGGCAACGAGCAGGGAGGTCTTCACCGCCGTCATCAGGTTCGCGTTGGACAAAGCGGTGGCGTACCAGTGCAATGAGAAGCCGCCCCAATTGGAGACGATCCGGTTCGCATTGAAAGAGTAGAACACCACGACGGCGATGGGCAAATAGAGGTAGGCGAAGAAGATCGCGCTGAAGAGACCGAAGCCCGGATAGCGCCTGACATCATCGTCCGCGTTCATGCCGCACGCTCCAGGCCTTCGGTGCGCATCGAGCGCAGACCCTGGAAAATCAGGAAGACCATGACCGCGGCCATCAGCACGATGGCGATGGCGGCGCCGAGCGGCCAGTTGCGGGCGCCACCGAACTGCAGCTGGATGAGATTGCCCATCATCATGGTCTTGCCGCCGCCGAGCAGGGTCGGCTCCAGGACCGCGCCGAGGCTTGGAACGAACACCAGGATCGCGCCGGCGATCATGCCGGGCCGGGTGAGGGGTAGGATAACGCGGCGCAATGTGGTGAGGCGGTTGCCATAGAGATCATGCGACGCCTCGAAGAGCGCAGGGTCGAGCTTTTCGATCGATGCGAAGATCGGCAGGATCATCAGCGGAATGTAGCTGTAGACGAGACCGAGCAGCATGGCGGTGTTGCCGAACAGCAGCGAGTCCATGTTGTCGACGAGGCCGAGACCGCGAAGGGTCTTTTCGACGACACCATCCTTGCCAAGGATGATGATCCAGGAATAGACGCGCACGATCATCGAAACCCAGAATGGCAGCGTGACGAGATAGATCAGCAGCACTTTGATCGCCGGCCGCTGCAGCGCGATGAAATAGGCGACCGGGAAGCTCAGAAGCAGGCAGATCGATGTTGTCACGGCCGACAGGACCAGCGTCCTGGCAACGACGATGAGATATTGCGGATTGAACTCCAGCTCGCCGGTCCAGCCTTCGTTGAACAGCAGCTGCTTGTAGGGCGCGGTGGTGAACACATATTCGAACCCGCCGTAAGGTCCGCGCGTCGAGAACGACACCACGATGATGATACCGATCGGGATGATCAGCGTCAGCAGCATGATGAGATGGGCCGGTAGCAGGCCGAGGACATTCCAGTCAGGAGTTTTTGTGGGTGCCTTCATGCGCCGAGGATCCGCACGGATTCGGCGGCAAAGCCAACTTTTACCGATTGCCCGATTTCGAACATCTGGCCGCGGCTGACGCTGTTGCGCTTGGAGATGCGCAGCTTGGTGCCGCCCGCTTCAATCAGATAGTATGTGTAGCCGCCGAGGTAGTTGGTGCTCATGATCGTGCCGTCGATAGCGATCGGGTTGTCCTGGGCGGGCAGGCTGATTTTCTCCGGACGTATCGAGACGAAGGCCTTCTGGCCGGCGACCGCTTTCTTGTGAGAGGCCGTCAAGGTCATGCCGAGCTGCGTTTTCACGGTTGCCTGCTCGCCGTCCACGGCAATCACGTCAGCATCGAGGAAGTTGGTCTCGCCGATGAAATCGGCGACGAAGCGGTTCGACGGCTCCTCGTAGATCGCCGCGGGTGTGCCAAGCTGCTGGATCTCGCCATCGCCGAGAACGCAGATGCGATCCGACATGTCGAGCGCTTCTTCCTGGTCGTGGGTGACGAAGACGAAGGTGATGCCGGTCTTGCGCTGCAGGATGCGCAGTTCGTCGCGCATGGCCTGGCGCAGCTTCAGGTCGAGTGCCGAGAGCGGTTCGTCGAGCAGCAGCACTTCCGGTTCCGGCGCCAGGGCGCGGGCGAGCGCGACGCGCTGGCGCTGGCCGCCCGACAATTGCTGCGGCTTGCGCCCGGCAAAGGCCTCCATATGGACGAGACGAAGCATATCGGCGACGCGCGTATCGCGGCGGTCCTTTGACCAGCCGAGGTTTTCGAGCCCGAAGCCGATGTTCTGTTCGACGCTCATATGCGGAAACAGGGCGTAGCTCTGGAAGACGGTGTTGACCCGCCGCTTATGAGGGGGAAGTCCCTGTATGTCCGAGCCGTGCAGGAAAATCTGCCCCGCCGTCGGCTGCTCGAAACCGGCGATCATGCGCAGCAGGGTGGTCTTGCCGCAGCCGCTCGGGCCGAGCAGCGTGAAGAACTCGTTGTCGTAGATGTCGAAGGAAACAGGCTTCAGCGCCTGATAGGTGCCGAACACCTTGGAGACGCCCTTGATCTCGACGGCCTTTCGAGGTGCGCCGTGGCCGGCCTCGTCATTCATGGTCAGGCGCTCCGGTCAGGACTTTTTGCGAGCTCGGCGATGAAGGTGATCGACGCCGCGCCACGGAGAACGGGCGCGGCGTCGATCAGGTAGTTACATCTTCTCCCATTTGCCGCTGCGGACGACGAACATGTCGATGTCGATGGCCATGTTGGTCTGTCCGTTGGCATCGAACGAGACGTCTCCCAGAATGCCGTCGTGGTGGATGTCACGAATGGCCTTGCTCAGCGCTTCCTTGTCGTCGAGGCCTTTTTCCTTGATGACCTGAAGCAGGATCTGCGTCGCCTCGTAGGCATATTTCGCATAGGAGCCGGCAGGATCGGGATAAGCCTTGGTTTCATAGGCCTTGTTGAATTCCTCGAGCTTGGGGTTCGACTGGACGGCCGGAGTTCCGGCGATAGTGCCCTCGGCGGCAGCTCCCGCGATCTCGATGAATTTAGGGTCGTAGATGCCTGAAATTCCGTACATCGGCAGATTGCCCATGCCGAGGTCGGCCATCTGGCTGCGCACCAGCGCTGCTTCGGTGACGACGCCGCCGAAATAGACCGCGTCGGGCGACGCTGCCTTCGCGGTAGTCAGCATGGCGCGGAAATCGGTCGTGCCGACAGCCGCGGCATCCGAAGAAACGACCTCGCCGCCGGCCGCCTTGAAGAAATCGCCGAACCATTTGGTGTTGGCCGCACCGTAGTCGGTCGTGTCGGAGATGATGGCGATCTTCTTGATCTTGCCTTGCTTGGCGATGGCTTCGGCCAGCGGCTTGTTCTCGTTGACCAGCGTCGGCGTCACGCGGGTCACGTTCGGGAAGTTCTGTTCGGTGATCTTCGGGCTGACCGCGCCCCAGACGATGAACGGCATCTGCGAGCGGTTGAAGACCGGGATCGTCGCCAGCGCGACCGAGCTGTTCCAATGCCCCGTTGCCGCGACCACCGCGGGATCGTTGACCAGCTTCTGCGCCGCCGAAACGCCGACGGCCGGATCGGAGGCGTCATCGAGCACGACGCCTTCCACCTGGTGCGGATAGCCGCTGGCATTGGCCTGCTCGATGGCGAGCAGGAAGCCGTTGCGGGCGCCGAGGCCCTGCTGGGCGTTGCCGCCGGAGAGCGGCCCGATGAAGCCGAGCTTGATCTGGTCGGCCTGCGCCTGGGCGGCGCCCAGGGCGATGGCAAACAGAGAGCCGGCCAGAATTGACGATACGCGGATAAGCGCACTGCGCCTGTTTTGCATGGTTCCACCTCAAACAGAATTATCTGCCGCCGTCGTAGCGACCCGGCCGATCGTGATCGTCGGCTGATCATCAGTGTACGGGCGTGTATTCAGTGACGAAATTCGGAAATTGTGACTCGTGAGTTCGGAGATTCGTTCTGTCCGCCCGGGATGGCGGTTGATACCTGTCGGCTTCAATCGAGAGACGGACCGCATGGCGGAACTGCTTGTCCAGCAACTGGTGAACTGGATAACCCTTGGCTGCATCTATGCCTTGCTGGCGATCGGATTCAGCCTGATCTTCGGTGTCTTGAACGTCATTCATTTCTCGCATGGCGATGTCGCGATGACGGCGCCGTTCATCACGCTGGCGCTTGCCCAGGCGTTGGCGACCGCTCTTGGCGCCTCGGGGCCCGCCTGGCTGGTGCTTGCGGTTCCGGTCGCCGTGCTCGCCGTCGGTTTGATCGGCGTCCTGCTCGACAAGGTGGTCATCAGGCGCTTCCGCGATGCGCCCGCCATGATGGCGCTGGTGGCGACGGTGGCGCTCGGCATCGTCATCCGCGAGCTGATCCGCCATCTCTATCCGCAGGGATCGAACCCGCATGCCTTCCCGCGCCTGGTGTCGGGCATGGCTTTCGAAATCTCCGGCGTTGCCATCAGTTGGTTCGCGCTGCTGGTGGTGGTGCTGACCGTCGCGCTGGTTGCCATGCTGTTTGTCTTCCTGCGCATGACCCCGCTCGGACTGCGCATCCGGGCGGCCTCGGAGGACCGGGTCGTAGCGCGCATGATGGGCATCCGCGATGCACGCGTCTTCCGTGCGACATTCTTCATTGCCTCGGCTATCGGCGCCATCGCCGGACTTCTGTTCGCAAGCTATGCCGGCGTGACACGGTTCGACTTCGGCGTCATGGCCGGCCTGCTCGGCTTTTCCGCCGCGGTGATCGGCGGCCTCGGCTCGATGCCGGGCGCCATATTGGGCGGACTGATCATTGCCGGCATCGAAGTGCTGGCGCAGACATTCGTGCCGGACGGCGCTTCCTACCGGCTGGTCTTCGTCTTCCTGCTGGTCATCGCCGTGCTCATCTTCCGCCCCGCCGGCCTGCTTGGGCGCACCGTCATGGAGAAAGTCTAGCATGCAGGGTCGTGCTTCACCCGACGTGCCGGGCATAGCCGCGGCCACGGTCTTCGCCATCGCCTCGCAAATCATCGGGGCAGCGTTCCTGTACCTCATCCTCAGAGTCGACGGCGGCTGGCAGGTGGTCGGCCTGCTGGCCTTGCTCGGCCTCGGTTTCTATCTGCTGGAGAGGCTGCCGTGGATCGCCGACTATGCGTTGGCGAGCTTTGCCCGGGTTCCGCTCGTGGCGATGATCACTGCGGCGGTCATCGTCCTGGCCTTTCCGTTCTTCGTCGGTTCGAACACCTATATCCTTCATCTGCTGATCGTCGCCGAGCTCTATGCCGTGCTGGCGCTGGCGCTCAATTTCCAGCTCGGCAGCGCCAACATCCCGAACTTCGCCACCGGCGCTTCCTACGGCATCGGCGCCTACGTGTCGGCGCTGCTGGCGATCAATTTCGGCGTCAGCTTCTGGCTGACGCTGCCGGTCGCGGCGCTGGCCGCGACCTTGTTCGGTTTCATCATCGGCATCCCGTCGATGCGCACGCGCGACACTTATCTGGCGCTTGTCACCATCGCCTTCGGTGTCGTGGTCCAGCAATTGCTAAACAATTTCAGTTGGACCGGCGGACCGAACGGACTGGTCGGCATTCCGGCGCCCAGCCTGTTCGGCCATTCCTTTGCCGATCCGCTGGTGATCTTCGGCTGGAAGCTGCCGAGCCAGGCGAACTTCTATTATCTGTCGGCTGCATTGGTCGTCGTCGCCATCGTCACCGCGCACCGGCTGCACGGCTCGCGCATCGGGTTGGCCTGGAACGCGCTGCGCGCTGACGAGATCGCCGCCAAGGCGCAAGGCATCAACGTGGCGTGGTTCAAGGTGCTGGCCTTCGCGGTCGATGCCTTTCTCGCCGCTTTTGCCGGCACGATCTACGCCTTCTACGTGTCCTACATTTCTCCCGACAATTTCACCTTCCTGGTCTCCGTCACCATCATGACCATGGTCATCGTCGGCGGCATGGACAATATTTTCGGTGTCATCGTCGGTGCGTTCCTGCTGACCATCCTGCCGGAGAAATTGCGCGCGTTCGCCGACTACCGCCTGCTGTTCTTCGGCGTCGTCATCATCGGCTTCCTGATGATCCGGCCGCAAGGCCTGTTCCCGCAACGCATGCGGCGCTACGGAGGCGAGCCGTGAGCGCGCTTCTCAAGGTCGAGAATTTGACGATGCGCTTCGGCGGCCTGGTCGCGCTCAACGATGTCAGCCTGTCGATCGACAAGGGCGCGGTGCTCGCCGTCATCGGCCCGAACGGCGCCGGCAAGTCGACGCTGTTCAATGTCGTGACCGGCGTCTACCGGCCAACCTCCGGTCGCGTGACCTTCGACGGCGCCGAGATCACCGGCCGCCCGTCCTACGAAGTTGTCGACCGCGGCATCGCCCGCACATTCCAGTCGTCGCGTCTGTTCTCCGACCTCAGCGTCCTCGACAACGTGATCATCGGCATGCACACCCGCACCAGGACCGGCGTGCTGACCGCGCTGTTTCGGCCCGGCGCGTCGCGCCGTGAGATGGCGGCCTGCGTGGAAAAGGCCGAAACCCTGCTCAAGCTCGGCTCCGGCGACCTGTTCGAACAACGCTACCGGCCAGCGGGCACGCTGGCCCAAGCCGACAGGCGGCGGCTGGAAATTGCCCGCGCGCTCGCATCACAGCCCAAGCTCTTGCTGCTCGACGAACCTTCGGTCGGCATGGACGACACGGAAACCGACGCACTGGTGGCCGACATCACGCGGCTGCGCGTACAAAACCCTGCTCTGTCGGTGATCCTGATCGAGCACGACATGCGGGTGGTCGAAGCGTTCCCGCAGCATGTCACCTGCATCGACTATGGCAGCAAGATCGCCGAGGGCGACTTCGCGGCGGTGCGCGCTGACCCGCGCGTCCAGGAGGCCTATCTCGGGAAGGCGGTCGCCCATGCTTGAGCTCAGGGATGTCGATACTTCCTATGGCGCGGTGCCGATGCTGCGCGGCGTGGCGATGAGCGTGCGTCCCGGCGAACTGGTCTGCCTGCTGGGGCCGAACGGCGCCGGCAAGACGACAACCTTCATGACCGTCTGCGGCGTCGTGCGGGCGCAGCGCGGCAAGGTCGAGGTGATGGGCAGGGACATGGCGACGCTCGGCACGGAAAACCTCGCGTCGCTCGGCGTCGGCCTCGTTCCCGAAGGGCGCCGGCTGTTCCCCGGCCTGACCGTGATGGAGAATTTGCGCCTGGGCTATGACGCGGTATCGGGCAGGGGACCCAATTTCGCGGTGCAACTGGACAAGATGTGCAAGCTGTTTCCGCGCATCCATGAGCGTTTGCGCCAAGTCGCCGGCACGCTGTCCGGCGGCGAACAGGCGATGGTGGCGCTGGCGCGCGCCCTGATCGGCGAACCCAGACTGGTGATCATGGACGAGCCGTCGCTCGGTCTCTCGCCAAAACTCATCGGCGAGTATTTCGAGATCACAAGGGAGATCCATCGCCAAGGCACGACCATCCTGTTGATCGAACAGAATGCCGAAATGGGGCTGGGCATCGCCGATCGCGGCTATGTGCTGGTCAAGGGTAAGGTCGCCCAGGAGGGGCCGGCAAAGGAGTTGCTATCGTCCAAGGCGGCCAGAAGCCTTTATCTCTGAGCCGTCCGTTTCTTCTGTCTCGACGGTGATGATCCACGCCCCGCGCTCCACATCTTCGGCCATGCTTCCCGGCATTTAGGGACAAGCTAACCACTGCCACATGAAATCATAATTTTCGCTGCCCGGTGCCTCCAGTAAACCAACGATCAGATCTCCGCCGCATGCGCAGACACTCCCGGGGAGAGCCAGAAAGGGCCGCTGAAATGCCAGTCGAAACGGTAGACACGCTTGTTGTTGGCGGCGGCCAGGCGGGGCTGGCCATGAGCGAGCATCTGAGCAAGTGCGGGGTGCCGCATCTCGTGCTAGAGCGGAGCCGCATTGCCGAACGCTGGCGCTCCGAAAGATGGGACTCCCTGGTTGCCAATGGTCCCGCCTGGCATGATCGTTTTCCCGGCATGGAATTTCCGGATGCCGGTCCCGACGCCTTTGTCGGCAAGGAGAAGGTCGCGGATTATTTTGTCGCTTACGCCGACATGATTGCTGCCCCCATCCGCTGCGGCGTGGAGGTCAGGAAAGTACAAAGACTCGTCGGCCGTCCCGGCTTCCGGGTCGAAACCTCGGATGGCGTGATCGAGGCCAGGAGCGTGGTTGCCGCTACCGGGGCTTTCCAGCATCCGGTCATTCCGGCGGTTGTCCCCGGGGATGCCGGAGCGATGCAGATACATTCCAGCGCCTATCGCAATCCGGATCAGATGCCCGAAGGGGCGGTTCTGGTGGTCGGCTCAGGATCTTCAGGAGTGCAGATCGCCGACGAACTCCATCGCGCGGGAAGGCGCGTCTATCTCTCTGTCGGTCCCCATGATCGGCCTCCGCGGGCCTATCGCGAGCGTGACTTCTGCTGGTGGCTGGGGGTTTTGGGCAAATGGGACGCCCAGGCGCCGGCGCTTGGCACCGAACACGTCACCATCGCGGTGAGCGGCGCGCGGGGCGGCCAGACAATCGACTTCCGGCGTCTTGCCGCGCAAGGGATGACGCTGGTTGGCCGGACGGAATCCTACAAGGAAGGGGTCATGACCTTCGCTCCGGATTTGGCTAAAAATATCGCGCGCGGTGATGCGAACTACATGTCGGTGCTGGACGAGGCCGACGCCTATGTCGCTCGCAACGGCCTCGACCTTCCCGAGGAGCCCGCGGCCCGCGAGATCGGACCGGACCCGCAATGCATGACCGATCCCATTCTCGAGCTGAACCTGGCGGAAGCCGGGATAGGTTCGATCATCTGGGCAACGGGATTCACCGTCGATTACAACTGGCTGAAAGTCGATGTGTTTGACGAAAAGGGCAAGCCGAAGCACCAGCGCGGCGTGTCGACCGAGCCGGGGATCTATTTCCTGGGCCTGCCGTGGCAATCGCGGCGGGGGTCGAGCTTCATCTGGGGCGTCTGGCACGACGCACAGCATGTGGCAGACCATATCTCCACGCAGCGCAAGTACCTGGCCTACCATGCGTCCGCAAAGCGCGAGACCAGGGTAGCATAGAAACGGACGTCCCGACCTCGAGCCTGACTGACGGAGACCAAGATGGCGCATACAAGAATTCGCAAGTTCAACACCAAGGACACCTATCCCGAGCAGAAACTCGACAATGATCTGTGCCAGGCGGTCGTTACGCGGGGCGGCAGGACCGTCTACCTGCGCGGCCAGTGTCCGCAGGATCTCGACACGGCCAAGAATATCGACAGCCATGATCCGGTCGAGCAGACGCACAAGGTCATGCAGAACATCCGCCAGCTGATCGAGGAGTGCGGCGGCACCATGGAGCACCTGGTCAAGGTGGTGGTCTACATCACCGATGTGCGCCATCGCGAGGCCGTCTACCGCACCATGGGCGAGTACATCAAAGGCGTGCATCCGGTTTCGACCGGCCTTGTCGTGCAGGCCTTGGCGCGGCCGGACTGGCTGGTCGAGATCGACGGCACCGCAGTTATCCCGGACTGACGGCGATGACCTTTTCCATTGTCGCGCGGTGCAGCCACACCGGCATGTTCGGAGTCGCAGTATCCTCCTCGTCGCCTGCTGTCGCCGCGCGCTGCGCCTATGCGCAGGCTGGTGCCGGCGCCATTGCCAGCCAGAACGTCACCGATCCGACGCTGGGGCTGCGAGGTCTCGAATTGCTGGCGCGCGGCGCTTCGGCCGCCGAGGCGATTGCCATATTGAAGCGCACCGGCGCCTATCCCGAATACCGGCAGGTGCTGGCTGTCGACGCCGCCGGGACGACCGCGATCCATTCGGGTCCCAAAGCTCTTGGCATCTGGGCGGAGGCGCGTGCGGAAAATGTCGCCTGCGGCGGCAACATGCTGGCCCATGACGGCGTTCCGCAAGCCATGGTCGAGGCCTTCCTGGCGTCCGAGGGGCATCTCGGCGACCGCCTCATCGGGACCATGCGCGCCGCGCTCAAAGCGGGCGGCGAGGCTGGTCCTGTCCATTCCGCCGGCATGAAGCTGGTGCGCGAGGTTGCGTGGCCGGTCGCCGATTTGCGCTGTGACTGGACCGATGACTGCCCGATCGAGCAGCTGGCGACGCTGTGGGAACTCTACAAGCCGCAGCTCGATGCCTATGTGACCCGCGCCATAAACCCATCCGATGCGCCGAGCTACGGCGTGCCGGGAGACGAATAGTCAAGACAGGGTCACCTGCGATGAGCGAGCTCAGCCACAAGGACTGGATCGGCAAGGCGTCCGCGATCCGTTTTCGCGACAAGGCGTTCATCGACGGCAAGACGGTTGCGGCGCGTTCGGGCCGGACCTTCGCCAGCGTCAATCCGGCAACTGGCGAGGTGCTGGCCGAAGTGGCGTCCTGCGGTGAGGAAGACATCGATCTGGCGGTTGCCGCAGCGCGGCGCAGCTTCAATACCGGCGTCTGGTCGCGGACCAGCCCGGCGCACCGTAAGGAGGTTCTGCTGCGGCTGGCGCAATTGCTGCGCGAAAACCTGCATGAACTGGCCCTGCTGGAATCGCTCGACATGGGCAAACTGGTCAGGGATGCGGCCGCGGTCGACGTCCCCGGCTCGGCAGCGATCTTTCAATGGTATGGCGAGGCCATCGACAAGATCTATGGCGAAGTGGCGCCGGCCGGCGAAGGTGATCTGGTGCTGGTGCGGCGCGAACCGCTTGGCGTGGTCGGCGCGGTGGTGCCTTGGAATTTCCCACTCGACATGGCGACGTGGAAATGCGCGCCGGCACTGGCGGCAGGCAATTCGGTGGTGCTCAAACCCGCCGAGCAGTCGCCTTTGTCGGCCCTGCTTCTGGCGGAACTGGCAATGGAAGCGGGCCTGCCTGCAGGCGTGCTCAATGTCGTGCCCGGCCTTGGCGAAACCGCCGGCCAGGCGCTTGGCCGCCATATGGATGTGGATTGCCTCGCCTTCACCGGTTCGACCGCCGTGGGCAAGATGTTCCTGCAGTATTCCGGCCAGTCGAACATGAAGCAGGTCTGGCTGGAGACCGGTGGCAAGAGCCCGAACCTCATTTTTGCCGATTGCGGCGATCTCGACGCGGCAGCCGACATGGCGGCCTTCGGCATCTTCTTCAACCAGGGCGAGGTCTGTTCCGCCAATTCACGCCTGCTCGTCCAGCGCGGCATCAAGGATGCTCTGGTGGAGAAACTGGTGCAACGTGCGGCGGTCACGCAGCCCGGCGATCCGCTCGATCCGGCTTCGAAAATGGGCGCGATGGTCGATAGTCGCCACGCCGCCAACGTCATGCGCTTCGTCGAGGCCGGCAAGAAAACCGCGCGCCTGGTCGCGGGCGGCGACCTGGTCACGGTCAACGGGCGCGGCAGCTTTGTCCAGCCGACCATCTTCGACGATGTCGCGCCTGCCGATCCGATTGCCCGCGACGAGATCTTCGGGCCGGTGCTTTCGGTCATCGCCTTCGACGACGAGGCCGACGCGATCCGCATCGCCAATGACAGCCCTTATGGGCTGGCCGCATCGCTGTGGACCGACAGCCTGTCGCGCGCGCATCGTATCGCGGGCCGGCTGCATGCCGGCACGGTTTCCGTCAACACGGTCGACGCGCTGAGCCCGATGACGCCGTTCGGCGGTTTCAAGCAATCCGGCTTCGGCCGCGACCTGTCGCTGCATGCGCTCGACAAATACACCGCGCTCAAAACGACATGGATCAAGTACTGATGGGCGCCTAAAGCGCATCGCGATTGAACGGATTCACGCGATGCGCTTTAGGCCTTTGCTCTATGCATGTCGTTTGCGCAAAACCGGGGCCACTTTTGCGCGACATGCATTAGGCTTGATCGAAGCCCTCAAACCGGCAACATAGCCAGCCATGCCGCTACGCTTCACGCTCAGACAGCTGGAATATTTCGTCGCCGTGGGCGAAGCCGGCTCCATCGCCAAGGCGGCCGAACAGGTCAATGTCTCGCCGCCGTCGATTTCGGCTTCCATCGCCCAACTGGAAACCGAGTTCGGCGTCCAGCTTTTTGTCCGCAAGCATTCGCACGGTCTCTCGCTCACGGCCGGCGGCCGCGTCTTCCTCAAGGAAGCCGCCCGGCTGCTCAACGATGCCGACGCCTTGCACGACGTCGCCGGCGACTTTGCCGAAAAGGTGCGTGGTCCGCTGGCGGTAGGATGCCTGCTGACGTTTGCGCAGATCGTGCTGCCGGCGCTGCGCATGCGGTTCGAGCGCGCCTATCCCGATGTGCGCGTGCGCCAGTTCGAGCGCAATCAGGGGCAATTGCTCGAGATGCTGCAGCGCGGTGAAATCGATCTTGCACTGACCTACGATCTCGAACTGTCGCAGGACATGACCTTCGAGCCGCTGATGCTGGTGCCGGCCTATGTCATGCTGCCGGCGGGGCATCGCTTCGCGGCAAAGGCGTCGATCACGACGGAGGAATTGGCCGATGAGCCGATGGTGCTGCTCGACCTGCCGTTCAGCCGCGAATATTTCCTTTCTGCATTCCACCAGCGCGGGATCCGCCCCAACATTGCCGAGCGCACCGGCGACATCGCCGTCATGCGTTCCATGGTGGCCAACGGCTTCGGCTACGGCATCGCCAATATGCGGCCGCTCAACACGCTGGCGCCGGACGGCAAGCCGCTGGTCTTCGTGCCGTTGGACGGCGATCTGCGGCCGCTGACCATGGGCGTCGCCTTGCCCAGTTCCGAACACCGCACGCAAACCGTCCAGGCGTTCATCGACCACTGCCGGCATTTCGTCGTCGAGCAAGGCGTGTTCGGCGCCGAGCGGGCTGTCGGCCAGGCAGCACTTCCACAGAAGTAGCCCCGGTTAAGCCAACTGCTGGTCGGCAAGCCGCTGCAGCAATTTTTCCAGCATGCCGTCGCAGCGGCGCATCTGCTCGACGCTGACGAACTCATCCGGCTTGTGTCCCTGCGCCATCGATCCCGGTCCGCACACGACCGTCGGCGTGCCGAGATCGCGGCTGAACAGGCCGCCCTCCGTACCGTAGGCAACCTTGATGGTGTTGTTGGCGCCGGTCAGCGATTTGATGAAAGCGACGGCTTGCGAACTGGCCGGCGTGTCCAGGCCGGGATAGGTGTTGGTGATGTCTATGTCGATCGCCGCCTCGGGGGCGGTGGCCGAGGCTTCGGATGCAATATGAGCAGCCTCCTTGCGCAGACGGTCGAGAATCTCGTGCGGATCGTCGGCCGCGACATTGCGGATCTCGAAGTCGACCTGGCAGAGGTTCGGCACGATGTTCAGCGCCACGCCGGCGTTGATCTTGCCGACATGGACGGTCGTGTAGGCAATGTCGTAGTCGCCGTCGCGGGCGCCATCGCGCACCAGCCGATCCTGCTCGCGGCGCAAGGCGGCGACGAAGTCGCAGCCGAGATGGATGGCATTGAGCGCCAACGGGGCCAGCGCCGAATGGCCTTCGCGGCCTTTGCAGAGCGCGCGTGCGGCAAGCTTGCCCTTGTGGCCCGTCGCCACCTGCATATCGGTGGGCTCGCCGACGATGCACAGCAAGGGCCGCTGCGGGGCTGCTTGCAGCATGTCGATCAGGCTGCGCACACCAATGCAGCCGATCTCCTCGTCGTAGGAGAGTGCCAAATGCAGCGGCGTGCGCAGCGTCATTTTCGAGGCTTTCAGGCACGCCGCGAGCGCGCAGGCCACAAAACCCTTCATGTCGGCTGTGCCACGTCCGTAAAGCTTGCCGTCTCGGCTCGTCATCTCGAAGGGCGGCAGCGTCCAGGCTTGGCCGTCGACGGGGACGACGTCGGTGTGACCGGACAGCATGATGCCGGAAGCGTCGGCCGGTCCGATGGTGGCAAAGAGGTTGGCCTTGTGGCCGTCCTCGCTGTGGATGATCTGGCTGGCAATGCCATGCGCGTCCAGCAGCTCCGCCACGTAGCCGACGAGGGCGAGGTTCGAATCGCGGCTCACCGTCGGGAACGCGATCAGTTTTTCAAGGATCTGGATGCTGTCCATGCGTCTTGTGTCTCATTGGCCGTCGGCACTTCTAGCATCGCGCGGCCGCGGCCTTGAAGTCGCATTTGGCTCAGCCGGGATTCAGCGGATGCTAATCCAGGCAGTGCTGATCGATTAGGCGCGTCCTAACCGGCACAGAAGAAATCTGTTGTTTCCCGGCGCTTGTCGCAATTTATGAATGGTCTCACGGCATCAACCCACTGGGCTGGCCGGCTTGCACCTTGGCTCGAAACCATGATCGGGCATGTGCAAGGCGACGCTGGCAGGAAGGCACGTTCCATGCGCGATCCGCGCTACGACATTCTGTTCGAGCCCGTGAAGATCGGTCCGGTGACCGCCAAGAACCGCTTCTACCAGGTTCCGCATTGCAATGGCGGCGGCTACCGCGACCCTTCGGCCGCAGCCGAGATGCGCCGCATCAAGTCGGAAGGCGGCTGGGGCGTCATCTTCACCGAGCAGACCGAGATGCACCATACTTCGGAGATCACGCCCTTCATCGAGCTCAGGCTGTGGGACGATGCCGATATCCCGGCACTGGCGAAGATGGCCAAGGCCATGCACCAGCATGGCGCGCTGGCCGGTATCCAGCTGGCCTATTCAGGCATCAACGGTCCCAACCTCTACACCAAGGAAGTGCCGCGCGGGCCGTCGGCCTTGCCGATCCGTACCTTCACCAACGATCCGGTTCAGGCGCGCGCCATGGACAAGCAAGATATACGCGACCTGCGCCGCTGGCACCGCAATGCATTCAAGCGTGCCAGGCTTGCGGGCTTCGACCTGGTCTGCCTCTACGGCGCGCATGGCTTCGGCATCATCCAGCACTTCCTGTCCACCGCCACCAACCAGCGCAGCGACGAATATGGCGGCTCGCTGGAAAACCGCTCGCGGTTGATGCGTGAGTTGATCGAAGAGGGCAGGGATGCCATCGGCGGCACTTGCGGCCTGACGCTGCGGCTGTCGCTGGACGAGATGATCGGCGAGCTTGGCTTCGCCAACTCCGAAGTGCGCGACATGATCGAGATGCACGCCGACCTGCCAGACCTCTGGGACCTGGCACATGGCGCCTGGGAGGATTGTTCGGGGCCGTCGCGGTTCAAGGAGGAGGGCGCGCAGGAGAGCCTGGTGTCCGGCATCAAGAAACTGACCTCGAAGCCGGTCGTCGGCGTCGGTCGCTTCACCTCGCCGGATGTGATGGTGAAGATGATCAAGTCCGGCACGCTGGATTTCATCGGCTGCGCGCGGCCATCGATCGCCGATCCCTTCCTGCCGAAGAAGGTGGAGGAGGGGCGAATCGAGGACATTCGCGAATGCATCGGCTGCAACATCTGCATCACCGGCGACATGACCATGTCGATCTCGCGCTGCACGCAGAACCCGACCTTCATGGAGGAATGGCGCAAGGGCTGGCATCCCGAACGCATGCAGGCCAAGGGCGATAGCGACAGCGTGCTGATCGTCGGCGCCGGCCCGGCCGGGCTGGAGGCGGCGCGTGCGCTCGGCCTGCGCGGCTATCAGGTGGCCATCGCCGAAGCCGGCACCGAGCTCGGCGGCCGCGTGGCGCGCGAATGCCGCTTGCCCGGTCTCTCGGCATGGGGACGCGTGCGCGACTACCGCCAGTACCAGATCAGCCAGATGTCCAATGTCGATGTCTATTTCGAAAGCCGATTGTCGGCGCAGGAGATACTGGACTTCGGCTTTCAGAACATTGCGCTTGCCACCGGCTCGACATGGCGCCGTGACGGCGTGGCGCGCGCGCATGTCGTGCCGATGCCGGCGGACCCGGCCATGCCGGTCTATACGCCGGACGATCTGATGGGCGGCAATGTGCCGACCGGCACTGTCGTGCTGTTCGATGACGATCACTATTACATGGGCGGCGTTTTGGCCGAGCTGATGGCGCGCCAGGGCGCGAAGGTGACGCTGGTGACGCCGTCCGCCTATGTGTCCGACTGGACCCGCAACACGCTGGAGCAGGGCGCCATCCACCGCCGGCTGGCCGAACTCGGCGTCGAGATCGTGTTGAACCGGATCGTGACGCGCATCGTACCGGGCGGTGTTGCCACGGCCTGCGCCTATACGGGCAGCCAATTTGACATCGCCGTGGACGCAGTAGTGCTGGTGACATCGCGCCAGCAGGACGATAGCGTCTGGCACGAGCTGAAGGCGCGGCGCGACGAGTGGGCCGACAGCGGCATCCGCTCGATCAAAATCATCGGCGATGCCGAGGCGCCGGGTCCGATCGCCTGGGCAACCTACGCCGGCCACCGCTTCGCGCGCGAGCTGGACGAAGCCGATATCGGCGACGCACTGCCCTTCCGCCGCGAGGTCACGGCGCTGGCGGCGGATTAGGCGCCTGCGGCGCGGTTAGCGAATCTTGGGTTGTTCAACCATACCGCATTGCACAATTCCTTCGCTTGGTCACAATGCAGGCATGGTTCGAACCGCACTCGCCGTCCTGGTGATCGACGAAAACCGCATCCGCGCCGCGATCATCGAGGCGGGGTTGCGCGAGGCCGGCCATGAGCGGGTCACCGTCATCCATGATGTGACCGGCATTGCGCGGCGGATCGCCGAGATCGAGCCCGATGTCATCGTCATCGATCTCGAAAACCCGAATCGCGACATGCTGGAAAACATGTTCCAGCTTTCGCGTGCCGTAAAACGGCCGATCGCCATGTTCGTCGACCGCTCGGACCAGGCCTCGATCGAGGCGGCGGTCGATGCCGGCGTTTCGGCCTATGTCGTCGACGGTCTGCGGCAAGAGCGCGTCAAACCCATTCTCGACATGGCGGTCAGCCGCTTCAACGCTTTTTCGCGCATGGCGCGCGAACTGGAAGAGGTTCGCGGCGAGCTCGAGAGCCGTAAGGTGATCGATCGTGCCAAGGGCATATTGATGAAGTCCCGCGCCCTCTCCGAAGAGGCCGCCTACACGCTGCTGCGCAAGACGGCGATGAACCAGAACCGCAAGATCGGCGACATCGCCCAGAGCCTGGTGACTGCCGCCGGGTTGCTGGGACCGGCGGAGGACGAATGAGCATGGACGCCGCGCACCAGATCACCGCTGGCTTCATGCCGCTTTTCGACAGCGCCGTGCTGGTCGCGGCCGGTGAGCTTGGCTTTGCCGCACGAGAAGGCATCGACCTCACCCTGCACCGCGAGACGTCCTGGGCTAACATCCGCGACCGCATCGCCATCGGTCACTTCCATCTGGCGCATATGCTGGGACCGATGCCGCTCGCCTGCAATCTCGGGCTGACGCCGCTCGCTTCGGAAACCATCGTGCCGTTCTCGCTCGGACTCGGAGGCAATTGCGTCACCGTCTCCAACACTGTGTGGGCCGGAATGGTGGCGCACAGCGCCGAAGCCGATCTCGACCCCGCGCGCGCCGGTGCGGCGCTGCGCGCGCTCATTCGCGAGCGCGCTGCGGCCGGTGGCGACCCGCTGCGCTTCGCCGTGGTGCATCCGCATTCCGGGCACAATTACGAATTGCGCTATTGGCTCGCCGCCTGCGGCATCGATCCGACGCGCGAAATCGAGATCGTCATCGTGCCGCCGCCCTTCATGGCCGATGCACTGGCCGCCGGCCGCATCGACGGCTACTGCGTAGGCGAACCCTGGAACAGTGCTGCGGTTGCCGCCGGCACCGGGCATATCGTCACCGTCAAGGCGCGGATATGGCGTAACAGCCCGGAGAAGGTGATCGGCGTGCGCAAGGCCTGGGCAGACGAAAACCCCGAGGCCTTGGCGGCGCTGCTGCGCGCGCTGCATCACTCGGCACGCTGGTGCCAGGATCCGGCCAACCATGGCGAATTGGCTGCCGTCATGGCGCAGGCCGGCTTTCTCGGCCTGCCGCCGGCCGTGCAGATGCCGATCCTGACCGGCCATCTCCGACTGGGCGGCGGCGCGGAGCGGAGCATCGACGACTTCTTCCTCCCCTTCGACAAGGCGGCGAACTTTCCGTGGAAGAGCCATGCGCTGTGGTTCTACACGCAGATGGTGCGTTGGGGGCATGTGGCGCATACGCCTGAAAACCTCGCCATCGCGCGGGATTGCTATCGTCCCGATCTCTATCGTTCGGCGCTGAAGCCGCTCGGCATCGCACTTCCCGGCGCCAATTCGAAGGTCGAGGGCGCGCTCCAAGTTGCAACCGCGGTCGGCGCGACAGGCGCCGGCCTTGTGCTCGGTCCGGACGGTTTCTTCGACGGCCAGATCTTCGATCCGGACGAGGTCGACGCGTACATTACCGGCCAGAAATCGGCTCGCGCGGAAGCCTGATCATTTCCGCGTCATTCTTGTGCATTGCACAAAAATTGTGCGCGCGATTGCCCGAATGAGCAATCTTTGACCTTCCGGCCATAGGACCCGGCGCGTCCGCGATCGGCGCTGGTTACTGATTTAATTGATCTTTTTCGCCTCTCTCAAAACTGGCACGGTTCCTGCTTTGAAATAGACAGGCCCTTCGCGGGTCACGGAACAGGCGCCCAATGGCGGGCGCCACAGGCAAAGCTGCCGCTCAGGTTAATACGCGCTCCCGGTCACCCGGACGCGAAGACCTGGCTGGCGGCTTTTTTGTTTTGATCAACACACAATCGACGACGCGGATCCCAAGCCGCGCCCAACCGGAGACGACGATGACGAAACGGATCAGGACTGGAACGACCCTCAAAGACATGACGCGCCGCGATTTTCTGGTCAGCAGTGCAATGACGGCCGGCCTGTTCGTGGCGGCCCGCAAGCTCTTCCCTTCCGGCGCCTATGCTGCGACCGCCACTCCGGAGGTCACCGGCGCCAAGCTCGGCTTCATTGCCCTCACCGATGCGGCACCGCTGATGATCGCCAAGGAGAAGGGGCTGTTCGCCAAGTTCGGCATGCCCGATGTCGAGGTGCTCAAGCAGGCCTCCTGGGGCGCGACGCGCGACAATCTGATGCTCGGCGGCGCCGCCAACGGCATCGACGGTGCCCATATTCTGACGCCGCTGCCTTACCTCATGCACACCGGCAAGGTGACACAGAACAACCAGCCGATGCCGATGGCGATCGTGGCGCGGCTCAACTACGACTGCCAAGGCATTTCGGTCGCCCAGGAATATGCCGGCACCGGCGTCGGCCTCGATGCCTCGAAGCTGAAAGACGCCTTTGCCGCCAAGAAGGCGGCCGGCAAGGAAATCAAGGCCGCCATGACCTTCCCGGGCGGCACCCATGATCTCTGGCTGCGCTACTGGCTGGCCGCCGGCGGCATCGATCCCGACAAGGACGTTTCGACCATCGTCGTGCCGCCGCCGCAGATGGTGGCCAACATGAAGGTTGGCAACATGGACGTGTTCTGCGTCGGCGAGCCGTGGAACGAGCAGCTCGTCCATCAGGGCGTCGGCTTCACCGCCGCCACGACGGGCGAATTGTGGAAGGGCCATCCGGAAAAGGCGCTCGGCCTGCGTGCCGAATTCATCGAGAAATACCCGAACGCCACCAAGGCGATCCTGATGGCCGTCATGGAAGCCCAGCAATGGTGCGAGGCCAGCGACAACAAGGACGAGATGGCCGCCATCATCGGCAAGCGGCAATGGATGAACGTGCCTGTCGCCGACATCATCGGCCGCCTCAAGGGCGACATCAACTACGGCAATGGCCGCGTCGCCAACGGCACCGATCTCTACATGAAGTTCTGGAAAGGTGGCGTCTCCTATCCGTTCAAGAGCCATGATGCGTGGTTCCTCGCCGAGAACATCCGCTGGGGCAAATTCGCGCCGACCACCGACATCAAGGCGCTGGTCGATCAGGTCAACCGCGAGGATCTGTGGCGCGAGGCGGCCAAGGATCTCGGCGTCGCGGCAGCCGACGTTCCGGCGTCGTCGTCGCGCGGCGTCGAGACCTTCTTCGACGGCAAGATCTTCGATCCGGCCAACCCGTCGGCCTATCTCGACAGCCTGAAGATCAAGGCATCGGCTTGAACCTCTGCGCAAACGGCGCATTGCGCCGTTTGTCGCTCGAATTATCTGCCCCACGGAGTTTTCCCCAGACATGTCGATCCAGACTATCGAGGACACCAAGGTGAAGGCCTTTCCTGCGAAGCCGGCGGAGGTCATCGCCTTCACCGCAAAGGCACGACGTCGCTTCGATCCGCTGGCGATTGCCGGCAAACTGGCTAGCGCGCTGCTACCGCCGATCGTAGTCATCGCCGTCATGCTGGTCGTCTGGCAGATCGCCTGTTCGTCGCCCACATCAAGCCTGCCGCCGCCGACCCAGGTGTGGAACGAGGCCTACGATTTGATCGCGCATCCGTTCTTCGACAATGGCCCGCAGGATATCGGCCTGGCATGGCGCGTGCTGATCTCGCTGCAGCGTGTCGCCATCGGTTTCGGCCTGGCGGCGGTGGTCGGCGTCGCGCTCGGCGCGCTGGTCGGCCAGTCGATCTGGGCGATGCGCGGCCTCGACCCGGTGTTCCAGATCCTGCGCACGGTGCCGCCGCTGGCCTGGCTGCCGCTGTCGCTGGCGGCGTTCCGCGATTCCAGCCCGTCGGCGATCTTCGTCATCTTCATCACGTCGATCTGGCCAATCATCATCAACACCGCCGTCGGCGTGCGCAACATCCCCGAGGATTACCGCAACGTCTCGCGCATCCTGCGGCTCAACCAGTTCGAATTCTTCGTCAAGATCATGGTACCGGCCGCCGCGCCCTACATCTTCACCGGCCTGAGGATCGGCATCGGCCTGTCCTGGCTCGCCATCGTCGCCGCCGAAATGCTGACCGGCGGCGTCGGCATCGGCTTCTTCATCTGGGACGCGTGGAACTCGTCGCGGCTGCCCGACATCATCGTGGCGCTCGCCTATATCGGCGTCACCGGCTTCTGCCTCGACCGTCTGGTCGCGGCGGTCGGCGCCTTCGTCACCCGCGGCACAACGGCAAAGTGAGGAGAGGGCGATGACGGCCTATCTGAAGCTCGACCATATCGACAAATCCTTCTCGCGTGGTGCCCAGGTCAGCGAGGTGTTGAAGGACATCAGGCTGACCATCGACAAGGGCGAATTCGTCTCCATCATCGGCCATTCCGGCTGCGGCAAGTCGACCCTGCTCAATCTGATCGCCGGGCTGACCAAGGTGTCCGCCGGCGCCGTGCTGCTCGAGGACAAAGAGGTCGACAGCCCCGGTCCCGAACGCGCCGTGGTGTTCCAGAACCACTCGCTGCTGCCGTGGCTGACCGTCTATGAAAACATCAACCTGGCGGTGTCGAAGGTTTTCGGTCGCTCGAAAAGCAAGGCCGAGCGGCATGACTGGATCATGCGCAATCTCGACCTCGTGCAGATGGCGCATGCCAAGGACAAGCGCCCGGCCGAGATATCGGGCGGCATGAAGCAGCGCGTCGGCATCGCCCGGGCGCTGGCCATGGAGCCGAAGATCCTGCTGCTCGACGAGCCGTTCGGCGCGCTCGACGCGCTGACGCGCGCGCATCTGCAGGACGCGGTGATGGACATCCATTCCAGGCTCGGCTCGACGACGATCATGATCACCCATGATGTCGACGAGGCGGTGCTGCTGTCCGACCGCATCGTCATGATGACCAATGGCCCGGCGGCAACCATCGGCGAAGTGCTTGCCGTGCCGCTGGCGCGGCCGCGCCGGCGCGTCGAACTCTCTTCCGACCGGACCTTCCTGCGCTGCCGCGAGGCGGTGCTGAAGTTCCTCTACGAACGCCACCGCTTCGTCGAAGCCGCGGAGTAGCACCATGAGCGAAAGACTTGTCATCATCGGCAATGGCATGGCCCCGGGGCGCATGCTGGAGCACCTGCTGGAACAGGCTCCGGGCCGCTACACCGTCACCATCTTCAACGCCGAGCCGCGCGTTAATTACGACCGCATCATGCTGTCGCCGGTGCTGTCGGGCGAGAAAGCCTATGAGGAGATCATCATCCACGGCGACGGCTGGTACATCGCCAACAACATCACCCTCTACAAGGGCCACAAGATCGTCGCCATCGACCGAGCGGCGAAGACCGTCACCTCCGATCATGGCGTCACCGAACCCTATGACAAGCTCGTCATCGCCACCGGCTCGGTGCCGTTCATCATTCCGGTGCCCGGCCATGACCTGCCGGGCGTGCTGACCTATCGCGATCTCGACGACGTGCAGGCGATGATGCTTGCCGCCCAGTCGCGGGCCAAGGCGGTGGTCATCGGCGGCGGCCTGCTCGGGCTGGAGGCGGCAGCAGGGCTGAACGCGCAAGGCATGGACGTCACCGTGCTGCATGTCATGCCGACGCTGATGGAGCGCCAGCTCGATCCCGCGGCCGGCTATCTCTTGCAGCGTGCGGTGGAACAGCGCGGCATCAAGGTCATCACCAAGGCCAACACACAGGCGATCACAGGCAACGGCAAGGTCGGGCAGGTGGAGCTCGCTGACGGCACCATTATCCCAGCAACGCTTGTGGTGATGGCCGTCGGCATCAGGCCGAATTCGGCGCTGGCGAAACAGGCCGGCATCGCCGTCAACAGGGGCATCGTCGTCGACGCCGGCATGCGCAGCAACGATCCCGACATCTACGCGCTCGGCGAATGTGCCGAGGTCAACGGCCAAGTCTACGGCCTCGTCGCACCGCTCTACGAGATGGCGCGCGTGACCGCCAGCCAGCTTGCCGGCGACGCGGCGGCGGCCTTCGTCCATATGGACACGCCGACCAAGCTCAAGGTCACCGGCATCGAGCTGTTCTCGCTCGGCGACTTCGCCGAGGGCGAGGATCGCCAGGAGATCGTGCTGCGCGACGCCGCCGCAGGCGTCTACAAGCGCCTGGTGCTGAAGGATGACCGCATCATCGGCACCGTGCTCTATGGCGAGACGGCTGACGGCGCCTGGTTCAACGACCTCAAGAAGAAGCAGACCGACATTTCCGAAATGCGCGACACGCTCATCTTCGGCCAGTCCTACCAGGGGGGTGCCCCGCTGGACCCTATGGCGGCCGTTGCAGCCTTGCCGGATGATGCGGAAATCTGCGGCTGCAACGGCGTTTGCAAGGGAAAGATCACCGGCGCGATCACGGCCAAGGGCCTGACCTCGCTTGACGACGTGCGCGCCCACACCAAGGCGTCGGCCTCCTGCGGCTCCTGCACCGGGCTGGTTGAAAAGCTGATGGTGCTGACCCTCGGCGACACGTACAACCCCGCCGCCGTGCAGCCGATGTGCTCCTGCACCACCCTCGGCCATGACGAGGTGCGCCGGCTGATCAAGGCCAAGAGCCTGAAGACCATTCCCGCCGTCATGCAGGAACTGGAATGGACGACCTCCTGCGGCTGCGCCAAATGCCGGCCGGCGCTCAACTACTACCTCGTCTGCGACTGGCCGGATGACTACGCCGACGATTACCAGTCGCGCTTCATCAACGAGCGCGTCCACGCCAACATCCAGAAGGATGGGACCTATTCGGTGGTGCCGCGCATGTGGGGTGGGGTGACCAATGCCGCCGAACTGCGCGCCATCGCCGACGTCGTCGACAAGTTCGAAATTCCGATGGTCAAGGTCACCGGCGGCCAGCGCATCGACATGCTCGGCATCCGCAAGGAGGACCTGCCGGCAGTGTGGGCCGATCTCGGTCAGGCCGGCTTCGTCTCCGGCCACGCCTATGCCAAGGGGTTGCGCACGGTGAAGACCTGCGTCGGCTCAGACTGGTGCCGGTTCGGCACGCAGGATTCTACGGGCTTCGGCGTCCGCATCGAAAAATTCATGTGGGGCTCGTGGACGCCGGCCAAGGTCAAGATGGCGGTGTCGGGCTGTCCGCGCAACTGCGCCGAGGCGACCTGCAAGGATGTCGGCGTGATCTGCGTCGACAGTGGTTATGAGATCCATTTTGCCGGGGCGGCCGGCCTCGACATCAAGGGCACCGAGGTGCTCGGCCTGGTCAGGACCGAGGACGAGGCGCTGGAGCATATCGTGGCGCTGACGCAGATGTATCGCGAGCAGGGCCGCTATCTCGAGCGCATCTACAAATGGGCCAAGCGCATCGGCATCCCCGAGATCAAGCGTCAGATCATGGACGATGGCGACAAGCGCAAGGCCTATTACGACCGTTTCGTCTTCAGCCAGAAATTCGCCCAGGTCGACCCGTGGTCGGAACGCGTTTCCGGCAAGGACAAGCACGAATTCCGGCCGATGGCCTCGGTCGGGTTTGCGCAGGCGGCGGAGTGAGCGTGTTCCCGAAAAGTGGAAACCGGTTTTCGGTCAAGAACACGCGCAAAGAGGAAATCTAGATGAACTGGGTAGCAATCGGCTCCATCTCCGACATCCCTCGCCGCGGCGCGCGCTGCGTCGCAACGCCCGAGGGAAAAATCGCCGTATTCCGCACCCTGGACGATCAGGTCTATGCCATCGACGACCATTGCCCGCACAGAGGCGGACCGCTCAGCCAGGGCATCGTGCACGGTGCGGCGGTGACCTGTCCCTTGCACAATTGGGTGATTTCGTTGGAGACGGGCAAGGCGCTCGGCGCCGACGAGGGCGCGGTGCGCACCATTCCGGTGCGGGTCGAAGGCGAGCGTCTGTTCATTGCGCTGGAAGCGCTGGCCAGCCGCGCGGCCTGAACCCATGGAGATCGACGAAGCGCGCGAGGTGAGGACCACCTGCCCCTATTGCGGGGTGGGCTGCGGCGTGCTGGCGAAGGCCACCGCGGACGGGCAGGTGTCCGTCCGCGGCGACCCCGACCACCCGGCCAATTTCGGCCGGCTCTGCTCCAAGGGCTCGGCACTCGCCGAGACCATCGACCTCGACGGCAGGCTGCTGCATCCGGAGGTCCACGGCCGCCGCGCCGGCTGGGACGAGGCGCTCGACCTTGTCGCCTCGACCTTCTCGCAAACCATCGCCGAGCATGGCCCGGATGCGGTCGCCTTCTATGTTTCGGGCCAGTTGCTGACCGAGGACTATTACGTCGCCAACAAGCTGATGAAGGGTTTTGTCGGCTCGGCCAACATCGACACCAATTCGCGCCTGTGCATGGCCTCCTCGGTCGCCGGCCACCGCCGCGCTTTCGGCTCCGACACCGTGCCGGGAACCTATGAGGATCTGGAATTGGCCGACCTGATCGTGCTGGTCGGCTCCAATCTCGCCTGGTGCCATCCGGTGCTCTACCAGCGCATCGCGGCTGCCCGGGAAAAGCGGCCGGAGATGAAGATCGTCCTGGTCGATCCGCGGCGCACCATGACCGCTGACATCGCCGACATGCATCTGGCGATCGCGCCGGATGGCGACGTCGCTTTGTTCACCGGGCTGCTCGCTTATCTCGGCCAGCACAATGCGCTCGACCGCGCCTACATCACGACGCACACGACCGGCTTCGGGCAAGCGCTTTTCGCGGCCTCCGCGCTCGACCTGGCCGGCGTCGCTGCCGGCACGGGCCTGAGCGAGGACGAGCTTGGCCGTTTCTACAGCCTGTTTGCGGCAACGGCGAAAACGGTGACGGTTTACAGCCAGGGTGTGAACCAGTCGTCATCCGGCACCGACAAGGTCAACGCCATCATCAACTGCCATCTCGCCACCGGCCGCATCGGCAAACCCGGAGCAGGGCCGTTTTCGGTGACCGGCCAGCCCAACGCCATGGGCGGCCGCGAGGTCGGCGGCATGGCCAACATGCTCGCCGCGCATATGGAAATCGAAAACCCCGACCATCGCGACCGCGTGCAGCGCTTCTGGAACGCGCCGGCCATTGCCGGAAAGCCCGGCCTGAAGGCAGTCGAGATGTTCCAGGCGCTGGCCGACGGGCGGATCAAGGCGCTGTGGATCATGGCCACCAACCCGGTCGATTCGATGCCGGACGCCGATGCCGTCGAGGCGGCGATCAAGGCGTGCCCGTTCGTGGTGGTGTCGGACGTGCTGGCCCAGACCGACACCGTCCGCCACGCCCATGTCCGGCTGCCCGCCGCCGCCTGGGGCGAGAAGGATGGCACCGTCACCAATTCAGAGCGCCGTGTGTCGCGCCAGCGCGCGTTTTTGCCCGTGCCCGGCGAGGCAAGGCCCGACTGGCGGATTGTCGCTGAGGTCGGCAAGCGGATGGGGTTTGGCGAGGCGTTTTCCTATGCGACGCCAGGGGAGGTGTTTGCCGAGCATGCCGCGCTGTCAGGATTCGAGAATGATGGCGCGCGGGATTTCGATATTGGTGCTTATGCCGGGGTTGATGCGGAGGAGTATGAGGCGCTGGAGCCGTTCCAATGGCCGGCGCCGAGCCCAGCCACCCCCCTCTGGCCTGCCGGCCATCTCCCCCGCAAGGGGGGAGATCGGCTGCCACCACGGCCTTCGCCAATTACAAACAATGCAGGAGATATGCGAGCATCAAAGCTGCCAATCTCCCTCCTTGCGGGGGAGATGTCCGGCAGGACAGAGGGGGGTGCTCAAGCTCGACATCAGTCGGACGAGCATCTTCGGGCCGGGCAGAGGCTGGAAGGTAACACCACCCGCTTCTTCGCCGACGGCAATTTCTACACGCCCGACCGCAAAGCGCGCTTCATCGCCATCCGCCCCACCACGGAAGTCCGCACCAGCCCGGACTATCCGCTGATCCTCAATACCGGCCGTATCCGCGACCATTGGCACACCATGACGCGAACCGGCAAAAGCCCGCGTTTGTCGCAGCACATCGCCGAGCCCTTCGTAGAAATCCACCCGGCGGATGCGCAGCGCTTCGGCATCGGCGACGCCGACATCGCGCGGGTTTCCAGCCCGCGCGGCGACGTGCTGGTGCGCGCGCTGGTGACGGCGCGCCAGCGCCAGGGCAGCCTGTTTGCGCCGATGCACTGGACCGATCAGTTTGCGGCAAGGGGCCGGCTCGACACGCTGACCGCGCCGCTGACCGATCCCATTTCCGGCCAGCCGGCGCTGAAACATGTCGCCGCCCGCATCGAGAAATTCGCCGCAAAGGCCTTTGGCTTTGCGGTGACGCGGCGCAGGCCTGAGCCTGATACCGCGGCCTACTGGGCCGTGGCCAAATGCAAGGGCGGCTGGCGGGTCGAGCTTGCCTTTGCCGAAGACGACATCGATTGGGCTGGCTTTGCCGGGTCACTGTTCGGCGTGTCACCGGGTGCGGAAATGCTCGCCTATCATGACCGCGACGCCGGCCAGCATCGCATCGCCGCCTTCGACGGCGATCAACTGTCAGCCGCCTTGTTCGTCGCACCCGGCCCGGTCGCCGTGTCGCGCGGCTGGGCGGCGGAACAGTTGAGTGCCGATCATGTCGACCGGCGCGGCAGGTTGGCGATCGTAGCCGGACGACCGGGCGGGATCGACGTCGACCGCGGCGCCATCGTCTGCTCCTGTTTCGGCGTCGGCGCCAACCAGATCGCGGAAGCGGTGCGCGGCGGCTGCGGCAGCGTTGCGGCGATCGGCACGGCCCTGCATGCCGGCACGAATTGCGGCTCCTGCCGCGCCGAGATCAGGGTCATCATCGACGCGCAGAGTCTTCAAGCAGCCGAGTGATTGTCCCGACCAAAGGGGCCTGCGCGACGGCGCTGGTTGGGCTATGGTGGCGCAAGCGTGCCACGTCGTGCACGAATCGTCTTCAGTCAGGGTCATCCGATGGCAAATCCCCCGCGTCGACCGACAAATCCGATGACGGCCGCCGAGGCGGCTTTCAAGCCGGTGAAGAAGCCGGCCGCGCCGGTTCGTGAGCCCTCCGCCGCTCCAGGCGTCAGGGAGCTTGTTTCGATCCGGATCGATCGCGCCGTGCTGGACCACTTCCAGGAGGATGGGCCGGGCTGGCAGGACCGCATCAACGACGCCTTGCGGCAGGCGATAGAAGGCAAGCCTGTTGTTGCCGAGGATGATCGTTCAGACGACGAGTAGCGGCTGTTCCAGTCAGCTCACGCCTCGAAGTGCAGGATATAGAGCTTGCGCGTCTTCTCGTGGATCGTCCATTCGCCTTTCCAGCCTTTCGGCAGCACCAGCATTTCGCCCGGACCGACGTCCTCGCTGCGGCCATCGGGACCATGCAGCGAGACCCGACCTGACACGATGTGGCAGGTTTCGGAATTGCTCTCGCGCGATGCGGTGAAGCGGCCCGGCGTGCACTCCCAGACGCCGACTTCCAGTGTGCCGTCAGGCGAGGTCCACAGCGTCTTCGCTGCTTCGAGCTGATCGCCGCTGATCGAGGTCGGCTTGGGCTCAGGCTCGCCGAGGTCGATGGAAGCGAGATGGGCGAAGGTCTGGAAGTCGGTCATGGCGGTCTCTCAATGTCCTGTGATGCGGTCGGCGATTGCGGCCAGTTTCGACGTATGCTGGAGGCCGGCTTCCTCGCGCTCGTCGGCGACGCGATAGAGCTGATACATCGAGTGGACGCCGAGCCAGCGCATCGGCTCGGGCTCCCATTTGCTCACCTGGCGGTTGACCCAGGGCAGGCGGGTCAGTTCGGTGTCGCGGCGCAGGATAAGGTCGCGCAGCGTGCGGCCCGAAAGGTTGGAACTTGAGACGCCGAGCCCGACATAGCCGCCGGCCCAGCCGATGCCGGTTTCAGGGTCGAGGCCTGATGTCGTGCACCAGTCGCGCGGCACGCCCAGAACGCCGCACCAGGCGTGGTCGATGCGAAGCCCGGCTGTCTGCGGCAGAAGCCGGGTGAGGATCGCGTGCAGGCTTTCGATCGTGGCCTGCTGCGTCTGGCCGCGCACATCCGTTTGCGAGCCGTAACGATAGGGCACGCCGCGCCCGCCCATGGTGATGCGGCCTTCCCGGGTGCGCTGCGCATAGCAATAGGCGTGCGCGGCGTCACCGAGAAGCTCATGGCCCTCCCAGCCGATCTCGTCCCATAGCGATTGCGGCAGCGGCTCGGTGATGATCTGCGCGCTGTTGAGCGGCAGCCAGAGCCGCTCATTGCCTGATATGCCGGCCGTGAACCCTTCCGTGGCGCGGATGATGATCGGCGCGCGCACGGTGCCGCGGTTCGTCGTGACCTTGCCCTTCTCGATGCCGGTCACGGTGGTCTGCTCGTAGATCGGCACGCCAAGCCGCTCGACGGCTTCGGAGAGCCCACGCACCAGCTTGGCCGGCTGCACGCGCGCGGTGCCGTGGTGGACATAGCCGCCAAGCACATTTTTGATGTTGATGCGGGCCTTGGCCTCTGCCTGGCCAATCAGGCTGACGCGGTCCTGCGGCACGCTCCAGCCGATCGCATCGGCATAGGCGGCCTTGATCCGTTCGAGCTGCGGCGGGTTGGTGGCGACCGTCAGATTGTCGACGCGGCGGATGTCGGCATCGATGCCTTCGGCCTCGGTCACCGCGATCACTTCGTCGACCGTGCCATGCATGGCGGTTTCCATGTCGATGACGGCGCCGCGCGTCGAGGTCCGCAGATATTTCTCGCGCGACCAGCTGAAGCCGCCGGACAGCCAGCCGCCATTGCGGCCCGACGCGCCGAAGCCGGCGAACTCCCTTTCGACGATGGCGATGCGGATCGAAGGATCGGCCTTCTTCAGATAGTAAGCTGTCCACAAGCCGGTGTAGCCGGCGCCGACGATGCAGACATCGGCTTCGAGGTCACCCGGGAGCGGCGCGCGATAGGCCGGCAGCCCGATGTCGGCATACCAGAACGAGACGTTGCCGTTGACTTTGGCGTCCATGTCTAAAAATCCTGCGGGGAAAAGAGCGATCAGGTCATCGTCATGTCGGCGCGATCGTCGTCGGCAAGAAGTTTTGCATCGACTACCGACCAGCGCAGATCGACCGTGTCACCAATCGAGAACGGTGTGGCTTCCAGCGACGAGCGCACGATGGCGACCGAGCCATCGCGAAGCGTCACCTGGTATTTCGAACCCGACCCCAGATAGATCGCCTCGCTGACCTCACCGGTGAGGCTGTTCTGCCCGGCGGCGGGAGGCGTGTTGGTGCCGGCAAGCGAGAGCTTTTCCGGCCGCAGCAGGACCACCGGTTTGCCTCCGCCGGCAAGCTTGCCGTTGGCCACGATCTTCTGGCCGGCGATCGTCAGGCTGGTCTCGTTTCCTGACGTCTGGGCGGTGCCACGCAAACTGGTCGATTCGCCGATGAACTTGGCCACGAACAAGGTCGTCGGCTCGTCATAGAGCTGGCGGCCGGTTCCGACCTGTTCGATGCGCCCCTGGTTGAACACGGCGATGCGGTCGGACAGAACCAGCGCTTCTTCCTGGTCGTGCGTCACATAGACGAAGGTGGTGCCGAGTTCGCGGTGGATGCGCTTGATCTCCAGCTGCAGCCATTCGCGCAGTTTCTTGTCGAGCGCGCCGAGCGGTTCGTCCATCAACAGCAGCGGCGGATCGAAGACGATGGCGCGCGCCAGCGCCACGCGCTGCTGCTGGCCGCCGGAAAGCTCTGAGGGATAGCGATGCGCGAAATCGGCCATCTTGACCATGTCCAGCGCTCGCACGACGAGACGGTCGCGCGCCTGCTTGTCCATGCCGCGCAAGGTGAGGGGATAGGCGACGTTCTTGCCGACGGTCATGTGCGGAAACAGCGCGTAGTGCTGGAACACGACGCCGATGTTGCGCTTGTGCGCCGGCAGGGCGACGATGCTGTTGCCGCCGACGGCAAGATCGCCTGCGGTGAGGTCGGTGAAGCCCGCAACGACGTTGAGCGTGGTCGTCTTGCCCGAGCCGCTAGGCCCCAGCAGCGTCATGAACTCGCCGGGCTCGATATGCAGGCTGACATCGTCGAGCGCGGTGAAATTGCCGTAGCGCTTGGTTGCGCCCTTGATGTCGATGGCCGCGCCACGTTCCCTCGCAGTCATCTCAACTCCTCGTCGATTTCGAGCTGATGATCAGCCCGGCGCTGATGATCAGCGTCGTGGCAATGAAGATGATGGTTCCGACGGCCGTCACCGTCGGGTCGGCGTCGCGGGTGATGCTGGTGAAGATCTGCACCGGCAAGGTCTTGAGGTAGGGACTGGTGATGAACAGCGCGACGATGATTTCATCGAAGGAGGTGACGAAGGCAAACAAAAGCCCGGACAGGATACCGGGCGCGATCAGCGGCAAGGTCACGGTGCGGAATGTGGTGAAGCGGTTGGCGCCGAGGCTGGCCGCCGCCGTTTCCAGCCGCACGTCGAAGACTTCGAGGCTTGCCGATACGGCGATGATGACGAAGGGGATCGCCAGCATCGTGTGCGCGATGACGAAGCCGGTGGTGGTGCCGACAAGCTGGTAGTCGAGGTAAACGGCATAGATGCCGATCGCCAGCACCACGCCGGGCACGATCATCGGCGTGATCAGGATGGCGCGCAGCAGGCCGGCGCCGGAATGTTTCATGCGGCTGAGGCCAAGCGACGCCAGCGTGCCGATCAGCGTGGCGGCAACGGCGACGAGGCCCGCGACCCTGAGCGAATTGAAGAAGCTCGACAGCCAATCGGGATTGGTGAAGAAATTCGCGTACCACTGCCAGGAGAAGCCGGACGGCGGGAAAGCGAGCGACTTCTTCTCGTTGAACGACATCGGGATGATGACCAGCGTCGGCATCACCAGCCAGACGGCGACCAGCAGGCAGAACAGGCCGAGCAGAATGCGGAACGGCGTTTGTCTCATGATCTGGACGCCTGCTTGTGGCGCTGGCGCATCAGCGGTGCGGCGAGCGCCAGCAGCACGAAGGTCGCGACCAGCAGGACGACGCCCATGGCGCCGCCTCGGCCCCAGTTGAGCAGGCTGAGCACCTGGCTCTGCACCAGCGTCGACAGCATGGTGCTGCGCGGGCCGCCGAGCAGGGCCGGCGTGATGTAGAAGCCGAGCGACAGGATGAAGACGATGATGGCGCCGGCGAAGACGCCGGGCAGCGACAACGGCAGATAGATTTCCAGGAAGGCGCGTGCCGGGCGCGCACCAAGGCTGCGCGCCGCCTGCACGAGGCGCAAATCGATGCCGCGCATGACCGAATAGAGCGGCAGGATCATGAACGGCAGCAACACCTGCGCCATGCCGATGACGACTCCGGTCTGCGTGCGGATCAGCTTCACGCCGTCAAAGCCGAGCAGCCTGATCACCGAATTGATGATGCCGGAATCTTGCAGCAGGATGACCCAGGCCAAGGTGCGCACCACGCCGCTGACCCAGAACGGCACCAAAACGCACAAGATGAGGACGAGTCGCAGGCGCGGCTCGACGGCCGTCATGAGATAGGCGTAGGGGTAGGCCGCGATGACGCAGACGATGGTGACCCAGGCGGCGATGGAAAAGGTGCGCCACAGGACGGTGACGTTCACCGGCGTGGAGAAGAACCAGACGTAGTTCTGCAGGCCCCAGGCCGGGTCCGAAAAACTGCGCAGCGTGACGGTCAGCAAGGGATAGCCCATAGCCGCGATAAGCAGGAGCAGGGCCGGCATCGCCAGCAGGGACGGATAGGCGGCAAGGCGCAGGCGCCGCTGCGGCCCCTGCACGGCACCTGACGGCCGGGAATGATCACCCCCGGCCGTCGGCGTATGCGATGTCTGGCTCACGCCGTCACCTCAGTGATAGCCGGCTCAGTTGCCGGCCATCAGCGCCGTCCACTTGTCGGACGCGGCGGCGAAATTGGCGACCCAGAACTTGATGTTCTGCTGGTAGCCGAGCTTCGCGTGGTCCGGCGTGTTGGTCAGGAAGGCGGCGACGGATGCGTCGACCTTGGGCTGCGCCTCGTTGTTGATCGGCGAGTAGGACGTCTGCTCGGTCAGGATCTCCTGCGACTTCTTGCCGAGATAGGCGTTGATCAGCGCGTAGGAGGCATCGGTGTCCTTGGCGCCGACCGGGATGGTCAGCTGATCCATGACGACCAGCCAGTCCTTCCACACCGGCGTATAGGCAGCGCCATTCTTGACCGCCGTCATGGCGCGGCCAGTCCACATGATGATCATGTCGGCCTCGCCGGATTCGGCAAGCTGCTGGGATTCTGCGCCGGTCTTCCAGAAGATGGTGTCGGGGCCGATCGCCTTGATCTTGGCGATGCCCTTGTCGATATCGGCAGGCGTCATGGCGTCGACCTTGCCGCCGTCGGCCAGGATGGCCTGTTCGATCAGGCCGCCGAGCGGGCTGCCACTGCCGTCGATGGCACGGGTGCCGGGGAATTTCGCGGTGTCGAAGAAATCCTTCCAGTCCTTTGGCGGATTGTCCTTGTACGTGTCGTTCTTGTACATCAGGACCATGCCGTAGTTCATCGCCGGCACGCTGCATTCGCCGACCTGTCCGGGCGGGATGTGCGAGATGTCGAGCTTGGTCAGATCGAGTTTCTGGAACAGTTTTCCGCAATGCACGAAGGGCGGAAAATCGTCTGTGTCGACGACATCCCAGGTCACATTGCCTGATTCGACCTGCGCCTGAAGCTTGGCGATTTCGGTCGGTCCGTCGTTCAAAAGCTTGACGCCGCTCTTGTCGACGAATTCCTTGAGCGCGGCAACCTGGCCGTCCTGGTAGATGCCGCCATAGGAGACGAAGGTCAGCGTCTTGCCCTTCAACGAGCCGTCGACCACGGTTCCGGCCGGCGGCGCGTTCTGCGCGTGAGCGGCGGCTGCGAGCAAGGCCAGTGCGGCGGCGCCGACAAATCCGGCCAATCTTGATCTGCTTCCCATTTTCTAACCCTCCGATGGCTCGCTGTTTGATTTTGGCAGGCCGGGCGCGAGCGTTTTCCGGGCTACATATTGATCGAGGTCGACAGCGCCGCTTGTCGGCGGCGCGATGATCCACAGCACCTCGGCCACCGCATCGCCGACATTGATCGTCCGGTGCGGCGTCGAGGTCGAATATTCGATGCTGTCGCCCTCTTCGAGGGTGAAGCTCTCGTCGCCGAGCGTCAGTTGCACGCGTCCGCGCAGCACGAGGATCATCTCGCTCGCGTTGCCATGCGTATAGGGCACGTCGCCGGTGGAGCCGCCGACGGCGAACTCGCCGCAATAGACTTCCATCTCGCGGATCGGCCGGCGCGACAGCAGCGTCTTGCGGTAGCCTTCGCTGGTCGGCAGCGCCGGCCGCTCGGCGCGTGTCAGCACCGCGTGCGGCGACACTTCGCAGTCGTCGAAAAGATCGGCGAGGCTGATGCCGAGCGCATTGGCGATCAGCATCAATGTGCTGGTGTTGGCGCCGGAAAGGCCGCGCTCGAGCTGGCTCAGGAAGCTGGCGGTGGTGCCGATCATGCCGCCGAGCTGGCGCAGCGTCAGGCGCCGCGTGGTGCGATAGGCCTTGATGCGATCGCCCAATACCGTCGAGCGGCGCGCTTCGGCGCTGGTTGCGGCATTGTCATTGAGTGCGTGATCCGCAGCGATTTTCATGGCGATCTCAGGGTTCACTTAACATGCTATTAAGTGAGGCGTCCTGGCAAGTAGATTCGCTTGGTCACCTGAAAATCATCGATGGACCTGCAGAGGGTGCATGATCGGCAGACCGGCAACGCCGGTTCGGCTCGATCACTGGATCATGAAGCGCGAACTGAACGGCAGGCTTGCCGCGCCGACGGCCTTCGGGCTGATGCTGACCCGCGCGGGCAGCGCTTCGATGCCGGGGAATTCCCGGCCGATGTCGTCGCACAAGGCCTCGGCGATCTTTTGCGGCGCATAGCTGGACAGGACGACCGAACTGAACTCGACAAACTGGGTCAGCGCGGAGATCGACGCTTTCAGGCGGTCGGAACACTCGCCCAGCCATGCGCTGTAGGCCTCGCCCAGGTCAGGCCACTCAGGGCTGCTGCTCCAGATGATTTCGGACGGGCGCCCGCGCATGGCCAGTTCGCTCTCCAGGCGCATCAGGCCATGATCGAAGCTGGCGCTGGAGTTTCCCTTGTAGATCTGGTGGTTGAGGATGAGCCTGCTCTGCAGCCGTGCTCCCAGATAGAAGAACAGATAGTCGTTGAGCGGCTTTGCGACGCCGAACATGCTCTCGCCGCCAGCTGCCGCGGTGATGTCGTTCTGCACGAAAACCGGCAGCTTGATCTGTTCCTCGATCTCCCCCTGCAAGGCTTTCAGCGAGGTGCTCGATCCGTTGCGGGTTGCAGCCATCGTGTCGACATCGTCGGGAACGGCCAGGCCGATGCCGGCAACCCGGCTGCGCGCCTCGACCGGCAGGCTGGTCATGGCTTGCCTGATCGCGCCGAACAGATCGCCGCTTTGCGGAAAGGGATTGGCTTCATCCGCCGGCAATTGCGTGTGGAAGCGCACGGTGCCGATGAAATCGATGAGTGCGATGTCGATCCGGGGGGGGGGGGGGCCCCCCCCCCCCCCCAAAGGGGCCCGCGGGGGTTGGGGACAGCGGGGGGGGGGGGGGCCCCCCCCGGCCCCCCGGGCCGCCCCGGGGGGGGCCC
>NZ_JAMYOI010000017.1:10000-145313 GCF_040319775.1 Mesorhizobium sp. M0870 | reverse complement strand
CCTTTTTTTTTCCATCCCTCCCCCCGTGCTCTGCTATCGTTTGTCGTGGGGGGGGGGTTGAGTTGATTATATCCCTCGGGCGCGGGGGGGCGGGTCCCCCCCGCCCCCACCTCTTGTCAGCACCGGAGACGATGATGTCGCGTATTGGAATCCATTCTTTCGTCTGGTCGGCGAGCTCGGCTCAGGCAGATCTCGAGCGCACGCTGACCAACACCAGGGAGGCCGGCTTCGACCTCATCGAATTCTCCTATCTCGACCCCGCCAATGTCGACATCGGCGGGCTTGCCAGGCGCATCGCCGATCTTGGCCTCGGCGTGGCGATCAGCATCGGATTGCCTGTTGATGGCGACATTTCGAGCGCCGACAAGGCGATTGCCGCGCGCGGCGTCGAAATCCTCAACGACACCATCGCGCTGACGCGCGATCTCGGCGGCCGGAAGGTCGCCGGCATTCTCTCCACCAGCCACGGATTGCAGGTCGAGGCGCCGACGCGCGATCAATGGCAGCGCAGTGCCGGCACGCTGGCCAAGGTTGCCGAGACAGCCAAGGCGGCCGGCGTCACGCTCAACCTCGAGATCGTCAACCGCTTCGAAAGCAATCTGCTCAACACCGCCGCGCAAGGGCTGGCCTTCATCGAGGACACCGGCTCGGACAACATCTTCCTGCATCTCGACACCTTCCACATGAACATCGAGGAGGCCGATGTCGGGCTGGCCATCCGTCATGCCGCCGATAAGATCGGCTATGTCCATATCGGCGAGAGCCATCGCGGTTTCCTCGGCACCGGCAATATCGATTTCGCCGCGATCTTCGATGCGCTGACGGCCATCGGCTACAGCGACGACCTCAGCTTCGAATCCTTCTCTTCGGAAATCGTCGATGAGAACCTGTCGAAGAAGACCGCGATCTGGCGCAATCTCTGGACGGACAACATGGCGCTGGCCAAGCACGCGCGTGCTTTCATCGGTCTGGGAATGGAGACGGCAAGGCGCAAGGCGGAACTCGTCTCGGCGCGCCACAAACCCTGACCCGCCCGTCGAGAGTCGAAGGACGCGGCGTGCGCCGCAGGGCAGGGTTCCGAACTCAGATTAACAGAGGCCTCGTGGCAGCCAGTGCTGGCAGCTTTTGCGCCGCCAGTTTTTACGATAGGAATTTTTTCTTGACTCGGTGACCTCAGCTATGGTACATTTTTGCCCATGGTGCTGATTTGCGCCAGTGACCCGCCGCACGGCGGGTTTTTGTTTGATGCACCGTCAGCCAACCTGCCGGCGAAAGGCGCCGAGGGAACTCGTTAACCCAAGTTCCTTGCCCTGCGCCGTATGGCGCCGGCATTGCTCGCGGCAGGTGCATCGGTTATCTGACCGGCCAGGCAAACAACGCCACGCAATCCACCAAACGGAGCCCAGCACATGACACGCGAGACAATCCTCAAATTCGGCACCGTCGAACACGCGGACGCCGGCGACCTAGCTGGCTGGATCGTGGTCGAGGGCAAGCCGACCATGCAAACCGCCGTCCAGCACACGACCGAGGACGGCAAGGTGTTGTCGGGCACCTGGCGCGCGACGCCCGGCACCTATCACGCCACCTATACCGACTACGAGTTCGTGCACATGATCGCCGGCCGCATCATCATCACGCCGGACGGCGGTACGCCGGTCGAAGTCGGCCCCGGCGACGCCTTCGTGGTGGAAGCCGATTTCAAGGGAACCTGGAAGATCATCGAGCCGGTGACGAAGCATTTTGTCGTCAGGGTTGGCTGAGGCGGATCGGCGACCCCGCGTGCGGAAAACGGTGCGGTTGCTGTCACGGCAGGACCGTATCACTGCCGCATCCCGGAGCAGGCGCGGCACGCCTGAACCTTGGCGTGTTCGTCGCTCTTGTCGCGTAGGCTAGGCGGCATGAGCAGCCGTCCTCATCCGCAAGCGGCATTTTCTATTCCCGCGATGCGGTGTTCGACCGGCTGAAGAACATGCTTCGCATGACGCCATCGCGCAGCAGCACGAAATGCACCAGGGCAGCCAGGATGTGAACACCGGCAAGTCCAAGCAATACCCAGACCAGCTTTGCATGGATGAGTGCGAATCCCCTTGCCGAAAGCGCGCTGACGGACGGCGCCAACGGCACAGGCAAGTTTCCGAAAAGCCGCGCGGGAGGCATGAAAGGCATTGGTCGGTAGCCCAGCCATCCCGTTATCAGGACGGCGAGAATCGCAACGTAGAGAAACATATGGAAGAAAGCCGTCGCAAACCGCATGGGCTCTGAGGCTTGCCTGACAGGGGCGCGGGTAAAGATGCGCCAGCAAAGTCTGAGGACGATGACGGCAAGGATCGTCACGCCGATCGACATGTGAAGCGGAAGCCAGTTCATCGTCGCCATACCCGGCCCGTCCATCGGCCCAAAGGCAATGGCGATTTGCGCCGCGAGCGCGATCACGGTGAGCCAATGCAACAGACGAATGCCGAAATGCCAGCGCAGGCGAGGGTTCCCCTTCACATCCGAAGCCCGACTCTTGTCAAATGCAAGAAGGAGGGCGTGATGGTTTCATCCGCTCCAGCGGCCAATTCGCAAAGAAGTATGGCGGCTCACCAAGTCTTTGAAAAGCGTGGTGATCCCGACAGGAATCGAACCTGTGACCTACAGATTAGGAATCTGCCGCTCTATCCTACTGAGCTACGGGACCACGCGGCCAGACACATAGCCGCTTCGGATCGTTTCGCCAAGAGGCCGGCCGAAGGCAATTCGGCCGACTTTGCGCTGCCGTCGTCAGGCGGCCAGCGCGGTTTCCGCCAGTTTCACCCAGTAGCTCATGCCGTGCGGGATGACCTCGTCGTTGAAGTCGTAGGCCGGGTTGTGGAGACCGGCGGTGTCGCCATTGCCGATGAAGATGAAGGCGCCGGGGCGGGCTTCGAGCATGTAGGAGAAATCCTCGCCGCCCATCACGGGCTGGATGCCGCGGTGGACATGGGCGTCGCCGGCGACACTCATCGCGACATCACCGGCAAACACCGTCTCTTCCGCGTGGTTGAAGGTCACGGGGTAATTTGCCTGGTAGTCGACCTCGATCTTTGCCCCGAACGCGGTCGCCAGCCCGTCGCAGATGCTGCGGATGCGCTCTTCGGACTTCTTGGCGATCTCCTTGCGCAAGGTGCGCACGGTGCCGGCTATTTCAGCGGTTTCGGGGATGATGTTGTAGGCGTCACCGGCGTGGAACTTGGTCACCGACACGACCACGGCCTCGACCGGATCGGTGCTGCGCGAGGCGATCGTCTGCAAGGCGCCGACCAGTTGGCTGGTGATGACGATCGGGTCGATCGTGCCGTGCGGCATCGCCGCGTGGCCGCCCTTGCCGCGCACGGTGATGGTGAACTCGGCGGTCGCCGCCATGATCGGACCCGGGCGAATGGCGAACTGCCCGACAGGCAGGCCCGGCATGTTGTGCATGCCGAACACCCTGGAGATGTCGAAACGCTCCATCATGCCGTCCTTGACCATCTCGTTGCCGCCGCCGCCGCCCTCTTCGGCCGGCTGGAAGATCACCGCCACGGAGCCGGTGAAGTTGCGCGTCTCGGCGAGATATTTGGCCGCGCCCAGCAGCATTGCCGTGTGGCCGTCATGGCCGCAGGCATGCATCTTGCCGGGGATGGTCGAGGCGTAGGGCTTGCCCGATATCTCGTTGAGCGGCAGCGCGTCCATGTCGGCGCGCAGGCCGATGGTCGGGCCTTCGCCCTGGCGGCCGCGGATGACGCCGACGACGCCGGTCTTGCCGAGCCCGGTGACCACATCGTCACAGCCGAAAGCCTTCAGCTTCTCGGTGACGAAGGCGGCGGTCTTGAAGACGTCGAAGTTCAGTTCTGGCGTCTGGTGCAGATGCTGGCGCCAGCCGGCAACTTCGTCCTGCATTTCGGCGGCACGGTTCAGGATTGGCATGATGGTTCCATCTCGCTGTTGGGACAGCGGCGTTGGCCGCTGCCTTGCAATTGTGATCGCCAGGCACTTTGCCATCTTGGCGTCACATAGAGTAAATAGCACCGCAACAATGGGTCCGGTTTTTGAGGGTCGGACCATATGCTGGCGATCGCGTAACGAAATCTTACGGAGCCAGGGGCGACTACGGCAAGAGGCGATTTCGGATTTGATCATGCGGTACAGGCATTTCCTCAAACTATTCTCGGCTGGCACAATCGCGCTGTCGGTCCTGGCCGGGCCGGCGCTGGCCAATCCGGTGGTCGTGTTCGACCTCGGCAGCGGCAAGATCCTGCAACATCAGGACGCGTTCAAGCGCTGGTATCCGGCGTCGCTGAGCAAGCTGATGACCGCTTATGTCACCTTTCGGGCGATCGCCGCCGGCGAGGTTCAGCTTGATTCGCCGATCAAGGTGACCAAGCACTCCGCCGGGGAGCCGCCAAGCAAGATGGGCTTCAAGCCGGGCTCGGTGATGCGGCTCGACAACGCACTGAAGATGATGCTGGTCAAATCGGCCAACGACATCGCCATGGCGGTGGGCGAAAATGTCGGCGGTTCGCAGGCGGCCTTTGCCGACCGGATGAACGCCGAGGCGACCCGGCTCGGCATGAACGGCACGCATTTCGTCAATCCGAATGGGCTTTTTTCGCCGGATCAGTACACGACGGCGCGCGACCTCGCCGTGCTGGTGATGGCGATCCGCCGCGAATTTCCGCAATATGCGCCGTGGTTCTCGATCGAGGGTCTTGCCGTCGGCAAGAAGGCGATCCCCAACTACAATCTCTTGATCGGCCGCTATCCCGGCGCCGATGGCATGAAGACCGGCTTTGTCTGCCCTTCCGGCTTCAACATGATCGGTTCGGCGACCCGCAACGGGCGCACGCTGGTCGCGGTGGTGCTTGGCGAGAAATCGGCCGTCACACGTGCCGAGACCGCCGCGAGATTGCTCGATCAAGGTTTTGACGCGCCGGCCGCCGGCTCGGCCACCGTCACCACGCTGGCGCCCTATGGCGACACTGTCTCGCCCAACGACATGCAGGACGAGGTCTGCAAGAAGAAGGCGCCTGCGGAGCAGTCCGAGGCGCCGCCGGTTGCCGCCAAGAACGTGCCGAAATCGCCCTATCAGGAAAAGCTCGACCATGTACCGACGCTGATTGCCGTCGGCCTTGGCGGCGCCACCGGTCCGGCGCCGAAGGCCATCCTCGACCAGGGCGGCCAGGAATATGCCGATGTGCCGATCCCGAGCTGGCGGCCCGACAGGCCGGCACCGGCCGGCACCGGTCCGAAGATTGCCGGCTCCGCCGCACAGGGCGACCAGCCGGCCAAGGTCGCGAACTAGCCAATGGCGAGCGGCTTCCCGATCCCCGTCTCGGTGCTGACCGGTTTCCTCGGCGCCGGCAAGACGACGCTGCTCAACCGGCTGCTCAAGGATCCGGCGCTGGCCGATACGGCGGTGATCATCAACGAGTTCGGCGAGGTGGCGATCGACCATCTGCTGGTTGAGCAGTCTTCCGACGGCATCATCCAGCTGTCGGACGGCTGCCTGTGCTGCACGGTGCGCGGCGAACTGGTCGACACGCTGGCCGATCTGGTCGACCGGCTGCAGACCGGCCGCATCGCCCGTCTGGCCCGCGTCATCGTCGAAACCACCGGCCTTGCCGACCCGGCGCCGGTGCTGCAGTCGATCATGGCGCATCCGGCGCTGATCCAGGCCTTCCGGCTCGACGGCGTCATCACTCTGGTCGATGCCGTCAACGGCAACGCCACGCTCGACGCCCATGTCGAGGCGGTGAAGCAGGCTGCCGTCGCCGATCGCATCGTGCTCAGCAAAGCCGATCTGGTCGCCGATCCCAATGAGTTGGAAATGCTTCGGGCGCGCCTGCGGCAGATCAATCCGGGCGCCGAACTGCTCGATGCCGGCGACACGGAGACAGGCGTGGCGGCGCTGTTCGACTGCGGCCTTTACAACCCGGCAACCAAATCCGCCGATGTGCGGCGCTGGCTGGGCGAGGAAGCGGCGCGCGATCACGACCACCACCATCATGATGGGCATGATCATGCACATGGCCATGACTACGGTCATCGCCACGATCAGCGCGTGCGTTCCTATTCGCTGGTGCATGACGGCCCGGTGCCGTTTTCGGCGATCGAGATGTTCCTCGACCTGCTGCGCTCGACCCATGGCGAGCGCCTGCTGCGCATGAAAGGCGTTATCGAGTTGCAGGAGGACCCGTTGCGACCGCTGGTGATCCATGGCGTGCAGAAGATTCTGCATCCGCCGGTGCAATTGCCGTCCTGGCCGGATGGCCAACGCGGCACGCGGCTGGTGCTGATCACGCTCGATATGCCCGAAGATTATATTCGCAGGCTGTTCGCCGCCTTCACCAACCGGCCGTCGATCGACACGCCCGACCGCGCCGCGCTGGAAAACAACCCGCTGGCGATTGCCGGGCGTTGAACTCTACGATTGCTGTTCGCCGCGCTCGATCAGAAAGCGATGGCCGCCGGAGACCGCCGCCGTTTCAATCAACTGGTGGCCGCTCTCCGAACAGAATGCCGGAATGTCGATGACGGCGAGCGGGTCCGTGGTTTCGAGCCACAGCCGGCTGCCCGGTTGCATCCCGGCCAAGCGCTTCTTGGCCTTGAGCACGGGCAAGGGGCAGTTCAGCCCCTTGAGGTCATAAATAGCGGCGCGATCATCCACGGGCGAAATCAACCGCCGAACATGCCGAGCAGCTTGTTCTTCAGCTTCGTCACGCGGCTCTCGTCGGCACTCGCCGCTTGCGTCTCAGCCATCGGTGCCGCTTCCGAAGGGGCCGCGATGGTCGCGGTGGCGACAGGGGCTTCCTTGGCGGCCTTTTCGGCCTCCTTTTCGGCCAGAGCCTGAGCCTTGGCGGCTTCCTTGGCTTGCTTGGCCGCCTCTATGGCGGCCAGCCTCTGCTCCTCGGCCTTCTGCTTGGCCGCCTTTTCGGCGTCGAGGGCCGCCATCTTGCGGCCAGCGGGCGAATCGATGCGGCCCATGCGTGCCGTCTCGGTGACCGAGCCGTCATTGTTGAGCGACGGCGGATCGATCGGCACGCGTTCGCCGCGTGCGCGGCGCTTGGACCAGTCGGAGACGATGCTGGCTTCCTTGATACCGGCGATGGTCGGCTTGGGCGCCGGCACGCTGGCCTTGACCGCGCCGCTGAATGCCGCGTCGTAGGTGCTCATGTAGGAATTGTAGGCGCTCTTCAGCGAATCAGGCTGCGTCGTCGCCGGGCAAGCGCCGGTCGGGTCGAATGTCTGACCGTCGGCGGCAACCTGGTTGAAGACATAACGCTTCTCGCAGACATCGACCTTCGGCGGCACCTTGGTGATCTCGAAATTGTCGTAGCCGACCTTCAGCATCTTCCAGAAGTCGTAATTGGGGTCGTTGCGGTAGCGCGCCATGTTGGCGGCAGTCATGCGGAACGGAAACGCCTGGATCTGGAACTCGGTCTGGCCGCCCTGGAAAGCATCGCGGCCGAAGGCATAGATCTGCTCGATCTGCGCATCGGTCATCGAATAGCAGCCCGACGACGAACAGGCGCCGTGCACCATCAAATTGGAGCCGGTACGGCCATTGGCGCGGTCATAGGCGTTGGGATAGCCGATGTTGAAGGACAAATGGTAGTTCGAGCGCGGATTCATCTGCGCCGGGCGCACCGTGTAGAAGCCTTCCGGCGCCTGGCGGTCGCCTTCTGTGTATTTCGGCCCGAGCTTGCCCGACCATTTGCAGATGTCGTAGCTGGCGACCATGTCGTAGCGGCCGTTGGTCTTGGCCTTCCAGATCTCGAGCTTGCCTTCTTCCTTGAAGATACGAGCCATCACCGACGAGGTGCGGACCATGCCCTTGGCTCTCATGTCGGCGAGGATCTTGTCGGGCAGCGGCTTGTTGGCCTCCGGCGCGAAATCCTTCATCGACGAATTGTTGCAGCCGGCAACGCCGAGGGCGGCGATCAGGATTCCGGTGCGGGCAAGCTTGATAAACATGGCTGCGGATATCGTCTTTTCTCTGGCGCCAGGACGTTTCCTGCCCCGGCTGCTGCACTGCGCATCGACGGACCCTAAGCCCGTTAACCCTAACAAATTCCTTACCGCAAGTGCCGACGCATCCCCCTGCGGCAGTCTCATTGAGCCGAATGCAGCGGCATTTTTGTGGCAAAAATGCTCCGCTCCGCCACATTGTGGCCGCCAAGGCTGCATGCGGTCAGAGACTGCGGCCCATGGCCAGGTATTTTTCGCGGCGCTGCTCGCGGAAATCGGTGTTGGCGCCGGCAAAGTCCTTCATCGTCCTGGCGATGAGGTCTCCGGTCGCGCCGATCACGGTTTCGGCGCCGCGATGCGCGCCGCCGAGCGGCTCGGGGATAATGGCGTCGATGATCTTCAGCTCCAGAAGGTCCTGCGCGGTGATCTTCATGTTGGTTGCCGCATCCTTCGATCGCGTCGTGTCGCGCCACAGGATAGAGGCGGCGCCTTCCGGCGAAATCACCGAATAGATGGCGTGTTCGAGCATGTAGACGCGGTTGGCGGTGGCGATGGCAATGGCTCCGCCCGAACCACCTTCGCCGATAACCACCGAGATCGACGGTACTTTCAGGCCGAGGCAGGTCGAGGTTGAACGGGCGATAGCCTCCGCCTGGCCGCGCTCTTCAGCGTTGACACCGGGATAGGCGCCAGCCGTGTCGACCAGCGTCAGCAGCGGGATCTTGAAGCGGTCGGCCAGTTCCATCAGCCGTACCGCCTTGCGGTAGCCCTCCGGGCGAACCGATCCGAAATTGTGCTTCAGGCGGCTGGCTGTGTCGGAACCTTTTTCCTGGCCGATGATGGCAATGGGTTCGCCGCGGAAACGGGCGAAACCGCCGACGATCGCCTGGTCCTCACCGAAATTGCGGTCGCCGGCCAGCGGCGTGAAATCGGTGAACAGGCCCTTGATATAGTCGACGCAATGCGGCCTGTCGGGATGGCGCGCCACCTGCACCTTCTGCCACGGCGTCAGCGCCTTGTAGGCGTCGCGCAGCGCGTCGCGGGAGCGCTTCTCGAGACGGCTGATCTCGTCGCCGACATCGACCGCCTCGCCGTTCTCGGCAAGCTTCTTCAGCTCGAGGATCTTGCCCTCGAGGTCCTGCACCGGCTTTTCGAAATCGAGGTAGTTGTACATGCGTGAGCGGACCGATACGTCGGAAGGCAATGGCTGACGGAACCCTTGAATCCAAGGCTCCGGGCGGTGAAATGTCGTCCTCACATAGCGATATGAGGCCTAGTCGGCAAGCGGATGATGATCGTTGACCAGCCGCACCAGCCGCTCTTCCAGCACATGGGTGTAAATCTGTGTCGTCGATATGTCGGCATGGCCAAGCAATTGCTGCACGACCCTGAGATCGGCGCCGTTCTGCAGGAGATGGCTGGCGAAAGCATGGCGCAGTACATGCGGCGAGATCTTCGCCGAGGCGATGCCGGCCCTTGCCGCCAGCCCCTTCAGGTCACGCGCGAAGACCTGGCGCGAGAGATAGCCGCTGTCGGAGGCGGCCGGAAACAGGAACGGACTGTCGGCAAAGGCGGGCACCCTGGCGCGGGCGGCAAGCCAGGTCTTCATCGCCGTGCGCGCCTTGGCGGAGAGCGGCACCATGCGCTCCTTGTCGCCCTTGCCGCGCACCATGAAGAAACGGTCGTCGCGCTGCGCCACCGTCACCGGCAGGCCGACCAGCTCCGAAACGCGCAGGCCGGTGGCGTAAAGCACCTCGACCAGCGCATGCAGGCGCAGTGACGCCAGACTGTCCCCATCGCCCGACGAGACACCGCCGGCCTCAAGCGCCGCACGGTCGATCAGCCGGCCGGTGTCGGCCTCGCTCATCGTCTTGGGCAGCGGGCGGCCCTTTCTCGGACTGTCCAGCGTGCCGGTCGGGTCATCGCCGCGCAGGCCTTCGGCGTAGAGGAATTTGAAGAACTGGCGGATCGCCGACAGTTTGCGCGCCTGCGAGGTGGCTGCAAAGCCGCGGGCGGCAATGTCGTCGAGATAGGCGCGGATATCGGCGGCGGCGGCACCGGCCAGCCCGCCATCGATCGCGCCAGAAGCGTCCTCGAGGTCGCGGCGGTAGGAGGAAAGCGTGTTTTCGGCCGCGCCCCGCTCGGCGCTCATCATTTCCAGAAAGGCTTCGATGCGGGCGGCGCTGTTCATTCAATTTTCTTCGGGTTCAGCTTTTCTTGGGGTTCAGCTTTTCCGGAGGGATGCGCACGCTCATTTCCCCCTTCTTTGGCTCGACGAACATCACCAGGGCGAACATCGTACCATAGGCAATGCCAGCCAGAATCGCTGTTACCACGACAAAGCGAAACAGTGTCGGCATCAATTTTCGCCCGTCTTCTTGTTCTGCGTTTCCAAACCCTGTCCCCTTATGGGACGCCAATCCGGCCAATTCAAGGAAGAAGCTGGGGCCTGTTAGCAACTTCTCATGCAGACCCTGCCGGTCCATATCGGGTTCAAGGCACTTGCCACGCTTGACGCAAACGGGCTTTTCATGTCGATACGCCGGCAAAGAGGGCCTTCGAACAATCCAATGAACGCGCTGCCAGCAAATCCTCCAGACGAGACCCACGCCGCGTTGCTTGGCCGGCTGGGCAGCCGTTCCGTCGTCTTCGTCGGACTGATGGGCGCTGGCAAGACGGCGATCGGCCGCAAGGTGGCAACGATGCTGGCGCTGCCCTTCATCGACAGCGACCAGGAGATCGAAAGCGTCTCGCGCATGACCGTTCCGGAGCTGTTCGAGCGCTATGGCGAGACCGAATTCCGGGCGCTGGAGCAGCGCGTCATCCTGCGCGTGCTGGAAAACGGCCCGCAGGTGCTGTCGACCGGCGGCGGCGCCTTCATGAATGCGCAGACGCGCGAGGCGATTGCAGCGCAGGGCGTGTCGGTATGGCTGAAGGCCGAGCTCGATCTTCTGATGGACCGCGTCTCCAAGAAGCAGAACCGGCCATTGTTGAAAAGTGCCGATCCGCGCGCCGTGCTGGAGCGGCTGATGGGCGAGCGCTATCCGGTCTACGCGACATCGGACGTCACCGTGCCGACCCGCGACGACCGCAAGGAAGTCATCGCGACCGAGGTGGTGGACGCGCTGTGCCGGCATTTCGGCATCGATGAGACGACGGCCGCGGGCGAGGTGGAATCGTGAGCATCGATGCACCCGTTGTCGTCGAAGTCGGCCTTGGCGATCGGACCTATGACATTCTGATCGGCTCGGGGCTGTTGGCCCGCGCGGGCGCCGAGATATCGGGCCGCCTGCCGGGCACACGCGCCGCGGTCATCACCGATGCCAATGTCGCGGCAGCGCATCTCGATGCGCTCAAGGCCGGGCTCGACACGGGTGGCATCCAGCCCGCCATCATCACGCTGCCGCCCGGCGAGAAGACCAAGAGTTTTGCTCATCTCGAAGAGGTGGTCGACGGTGTGCTGGCTGCGAAACTGGAGCGCGGCGACATCGTCATCGCCTTCGGCGGCGGCGTTATTGGCGACCTTGCCGGCTTTGCCGCCGGCATCGTGCGGCGCGGCATGAATTTCGTGCAGATCCCGACCTCGCTGCTGGCGCAGGTCGATTCCTCGGTCGGCGGGAAGACCGGCATCAACAGCCCACGCGGCAAGAACCTCGTCGGCGTCTTCCATCAGCCGAAACTGGTGCTGGCCGACACCGGAGTGCTCGACACGCTGCCGATCAGGGAATTCCGCGCCGGCTATGCCGAACTCGCCAAATACGGGCTCATTGACCGGCCGGAATTTTTCGCCTGGCTGGAAAAGAATTGGGTCCAGGTTTTTGCCGGCGGGCCGGAGAGGGCGCAGGCTATTGCCGAAGCCTGCCGCGCCAAGGCCGATGTGGTTGCGCGCGACGAATTCGAGACCGGCGACCGCGCGTTGCTCAATCTCGGCCACACATTCGGCCACGCGCTGGAAGCCGCCACCCAATATGACGGAAGCCGCCTCGTCCATGGCGAAGGCGTCGCAATCGGCATGGCGCTGGCCTACCGGTTCTCGTCACGGCTCAATCTGGCCAGCCCCGACGATGCCGCGCGCGTCGAGTCGCATCTGCGCGCCGTCGGCCTGCCTTGGCGGATAGCCGACATCCCGGGCGAATTGCCTGACGCCGAGGCTCTGCTTGCCTTCATCACCCAGGACAAGAAGGTGTCACGCGGCGCGCTGACCTTCATCCTGACGCGCGGCATCGGCCGGGCTTTCATTGCCAAAGATGTTCCGGCATCGGAAGTGCTGTCGTTTCTGACAGAAAGCCATCCTGACCAGCAGAAGATGCGGCCGAGATGACCAACGAGCCCGGCTGGATCGTCGTCGCCGTCCTTGCCATCCTCATCGTGCTGCTCGTTGCCGTGCGCACGCGCCTGCTTGCCATGCTCGGATACGAGCTTTCGCGCATCGAGCCGCAGCGTTCCAGCCAGGACGAATTGCGCGGTGCGGTCGACGATTTCCGCCGCGACGGCCAGGTGGTGCGCGAGGATCGCGACCGCGTCGGCGGGCTGTTCGATCTCGCCGAGCTGGAAGTCTCCGACGTCATGGTCCACCGCACCAACATGCGCTCGGTCAATGCGGACAATGCGCCGGAAGCGGTGGTGCGCGAGATTTTGCAAAGCCCGCACACCCGCATGCCGCTGTGGAAAGGCTCGCTCGACAACATCGTCGGCGTGCTGCATGCAAAGGATCTGCTGCGCGCCTTGAACGAAGTCGGCAACGATTTCTCCCGGATCGACGTGATGAAGATCGCCTCGAAACCCTGGTTCGTGCCCGACACCACGACCTTGCAGGAACAGCTCAACGCCTTCCTTCGCCGCAAGGCGCATTTCGCCGTCGTGGTCGACGAATATGGCGAGGTCGAAGGGCTGGTGACGCTGGAGGACATTATCGAGGAGATCGTCGGCGAGATCGCCGACGAGCATGATGTCGACATACAGGGCGTCAAGCAGGAGGCCGACGGCTCCGTCGTCGTCGACGGTACGGTGCCCATCCGTGACCTCAACCGGGCTCTCGACTGGAACCTGCCGGATGAGGAGGCCACCACCATTGCCGGCCTCGTCATCCACGAGACGCAATCGATCCCCGAGGAGAAGCAGGCTTTTACGTTCCACGGCAAGCGCTTCGTCGTCATGAAACGCGACAAGAACCGGATCGCAAGGCTGAGGATCAGGCCAGCCGGCGACACCTGATACGCGCAGGGAGGCCGGGGCACGTCATCCGGCGATCTGGCTGGTCGAGCGTTCGTGGATCGTCGCGCCGGTCTCGGCATCTATGGCCGCCAAGCTGACTTCATAGCCCCAAAGCCTGCGAATGTGACGAAGCGTGGCGTCGCGGCTGGCATCCTCGAGAAGGATGCCGTCATTGACCTTGTGCTGCAGCCGCAAATGGCGGTCGCCGAGCAGATCGACATCCACCACCTGAATGTCCGGCCGGTTCGCGCCGAGATCGTAACTGTTGGCGAGCGCGTCGCGTATCTTGCGGTAGCCGCGCTCGTCGTGGATCGAGGTGACCTGACAATGAGGTTGGTCGGCAGCGTCGCCGAGCACAAAAAACCGCCATTTCCGGATCAAGGCCGGACTGAGGTACTGGCGGATGAAGGATTCGTCGCGATGATCGGCCCATGCGTCAAGCAGGACCTCGCGCCAGTTGCCCTGGCCGGCGATGTCGGGAAACCAATCGCGGTCCTCGGCCGTGGGTTTGGTCGAGATGCGCTGAATGTCCTGCATCATGTCGAGGCCGAGAGCATAGGGGTTGATGCCTGAAAAGCGCGGATCGTCGAAGGCCGGCTGGAAGATCACGTTGGAATGATTGCGCAGGATTTCGAGCATGGCGCCTTCGCTGATCTGGCCGCGGTCGAACAGCATGTTCATCAGCGTATAGTGCACGAAAGTGGCACAGCCCTCGTTCATCACCTGTGTTTGCCGTTGCGGGTAAAAATATTGCGCGATGACGCGGACGATCCTGATGATCTCACGCTGCCAGGGCTCCAGGACCGGGCTGTTCTTTTCCAGGAAATAGAGCAGGTTTTCCTCAGGAAGGTTTAGCGATTTCTTCCGCTCCGGGTCCTGGCCCTTTTCGTTGGTCGCTTGCTGGGAAGGCGGCAGCGTACGCCACAAGTCGTTGTAGGAGCGCTCCTCGTATTCGAGACGCTCGCGAATTCCTTCGCGTTGCCGTTCCGACGACAGCCTCGGCGGCCGGTGATAGCGAAACACGCCCTGATCCATCAGCGCGTGAGCGGAATCGAGAACAGCCTCGACGGCGGCGAGGCCGTGCCGCTCCTCGCAACGGACTATGTAGCCCTTGGCGAAGTCCAGGTAGCCGAGGATCGCACCCGCATCCGTCCACTGTTTGAACAGCTGATTGTTCTTGAAGAAATGATTGTGCCCGAGCGCTGCATGGGCCGTCACCAAGGCCTGCAGGGCCATGGTGTTTTCCTCCATCAGATAGACGATGCAGGGATTGGAATTGATGACCAGTTCATAGGCAAGCCCTCGCCCGCCTTTGCGATAGAGCAGATCCTGGTGGAGGAAATGTTTGCCGAAAGACCAGTGACGGTACATCAATGGCATGCCGATGGACGAATAGGCGTCGAGCATTTGTTGCGACGAGATGATCTCCATCTGAACGGGATAGGTGTCCAGATGAAGCTCTTCGACCGCAAGTGCCTCGATCGCGTCATAGGCCCGCGACAATGTTTTGAAATCCCAGTCTGACCCTGAGAAAAGCAGACTGGATTTGCTCGCTTGTCTGGCCATCGGGAACCCTCACGCTCTCTTGAGGGAGGCCGGCTGCCTGCCGAAGAGCTGGCGAAAGACCGGGTAGATATCGGCGGGTGTGGCGATGCGGCTCATCTGGAAGTTCGGCCACTTCTGGTCGATGGCGTTATAGGCACGCCACAGCGACGTCCCGTTTTCGGTCGAGCCGAAAATATGGGCTTCACGCTCGTCGATGATCTCGACATAGGCAAAATATTGGCACAGCCGCATGAGTTCGCCGTTGAGCAGCGAAATGCATCGCTCTGAATCGCCGGCGAAATTGTCGCCGTCCGAGGCCTGGGCGGCATAGATGTTCCAGTCGTGGGCCGGGTAGCGGCTGGCGATAATACGGTGCATTTCCTCCAGCGCGGTGGAAACGACGGTGCCGCCGCTTTGGGTGTTGTAGAAAAATGTCTCCTCGTCGACCTCCTGAGCCAGGTGCGTGTGGCGGATGAAGACAATCTCGATGCGGTCGTAGCGTCGTTTCAAGAACAGGTGCAGCAGCACGAAGAAACGCTTGGCCAGATCCTTCTCGCGCTCGCCCATGGACCCGGACACGTCCATCAGACAGAACATGACGGCATTGGCGTTCGGCACCGGCCGGGAATCGAAGCGGTTGAAGCGGATGTCGACCGGATCGACATAGGCAATCCGGCGGCGGCGTCGTTCCAGCCGGTCAAGCTCTTCGCGCAATGCCGCGATACGCTGGCGCGCGTCGACGCTGGATGGCGCCGACTCGAGCGAGGCGATTTCCTCGAGGAGGACATCCAGTTCGACCTGCTTGGGGCGCCTCAGCGCAATGCGGCGGCCGTGGCTGTTGCGCATCGTGCGGCCGACATTGATGTTGGTCGGCGAACCGGTGGCGGCGAAGCCGGCTCTGCGCGGCTTGAAGGCAAGGATCTCCTTGAGGTTGAGCTTGACCATGTCCGGGAGCTCGAGATCCTCGAAGAACAGATCGAGCACTTCCTCGCGCGACAGTACGAAACGAAAGTCGTCCTCTGATGCCTTGTTTCCCGGGGACGATGCTCCCCCGCCGCCTCCGCCGGGCTTGGGGATCAGGTCTCCGGCGGAGAAATGCCTGTTGCCCGGCAAGATGTGCTGACGCCTGCCGGTGTCGCCGGCGTTGTTGAAGCTCGGCTCGCTTGTGCCTCTTTCGGGCATGCGCACGGCGTGCTCGGAATCCGCGTCGGCAATCCTGCCGGTGCGGATCTGGTCGCGTATGCTCCGCTTCAATTCCTCGCGCGCGCGTCGGAGGAAGCGCTGGCGATTGCCGAGACTCTTGTCTTTCGGGTTCAGGCGGCGGTCGATGAAGATCGGCATGGAACCATCCGGGTTCTCTAACCCGCCCTGTTCACCCGCATGTACCAGTCCACAAGGCGACGAACCTGCCGCTCGGTGTAGCCGCGCTCGACCATCCGCTGCACGAATTCATTGTGCCGCTTTTCCGTGACGCTGTCCTGCTTGGAGCCGAAACTGATCACCGGCAGGAGGTCCTCGACCTGGCCGAACATGCGTTTCTCGATGACTTCCCGCAGCTTTTCGTAACTTGTCCACGCCGGGTTGCGGCCATGGTTTCTTGCACGGGCGCGCAGCGTGAATTTCACCACCTCGTTGCGGAAGTCCTTGGGATTGGCGATGCCGGCCGGTTTTTCGACCTGTGAAAGCTCGTTGTCCAAAACCTCGCGGTTCAGGATCTGGCCGGTGTCAGGATCCTTGTAGTCCTGGTCTTCGATCCAGGCGTCGGCGTAGGCGATGTAGCGGTCGAAAAGGTTCTGGCCGTACTCGCTGTACGATTCCAGATAGGCTTTCTGAATCTCATGGCCGATGAATTCGGCATACCGCGCGGCCAGCTCGGACTTGATGAACTCCAGATAGGCGGCTTCCGTCTCCTTCGGAAACTGTTCGCGCTTGATTGCCTCCTCCAGGATGTACATGAGATGCACGGGGTCGGCGGCCACCTCTTCGGTGTCATAGTTGAAGGTCTGCGACAGGATCTTGAAGGCAAAGCGCGTGCTGACGCCGGCCATGCCCTCGTCGACGCCCGCGGCGTCCCGATATTCCTGAACCGACTTGGCCTTGGGGTCGACTTCCTTGAGGTTCTCGCCATCATAGGCGCGCATCTTGGTGTAGAGCGGCGAATTGTCGTGCTCGGCCAAGCGGGTCGAGACGGTAAACCGGCTGAGGATGTCCAGCACCTCTGGAGCGCAGGGACTGGCGGCCAATTCGCTCTCCCGCAGCAGTTTCTCGTAGATCTGCCGCTCTTCGGTTATCCGCAGGCAATACGGCACCTTGACCACGAGGATGCGATCGAGAAAAGCCTCATTGTTCTTGTTGTTCTTGAACTGCAGCCATTCCGACTCGTTGGAATGAGCCACGATGATCCCCTGATAGGGAAAGGCGCCGAAATTTTCGGTGCCGTTGTAGCTGCCTTCCTGGGTGGCGGTCAGCAGCGGATGCAGGACCTTGATAGGCGCCTTGAACATTTCGACGAATTCAAGCAGGCCCTGGGTGGTCCGGTTCAGTCCGCCACTATAGGAATAGGCGTCCGGATCGGATTGGCTGAAATTTTCCAATTGCCGGATATCTACCTTGCCAACCAGGGCCGAAACGTCCTGATTGTTCTCGTCGCCGGGCTCGGTCTTGGCGATGCCGATCTGGCGCAGTCGCGAAGGCATCAGCTTGACGACGCTGAACTTGGAAATGTCGCCGGAGAGTTCATCGAGGCGCTTGGCCGCCCATGGCGAAATGAGCCCATTCAACCGGCGTCGGGCAATGCCGTATTTATCCTCCAGCAGGTCGCCCATGCGATCGGGATGGAAAAGGCCCAGCGGCGATTCGAAAACCGGGCTGACCTGGTTGCCGACCTTCAGCGTGTAGATCGGGCGCTGCTCCATCAACTTCTTCAGCCGCTCGGCAAGGGACGATTTGCCGCCGCCCACGGGGCCGAGCAAATAGAGGATTTGCTTGCGCTCCTCGAGCCCCTGCGACGCATAGCGAAAATAGCCGGCGATGCGCTCGATTGTGTCCTCCATGCCATAAAAATCGGCAAAGGAGGGGTACACTTTCAGGGTCCGGTTGGAGAAAATGCGGCCGAGCCGCTCATCCTTGCTGGTGTCGACCAGGTTCGGCTCGCCGATCGCTTCGACCATCCGTTCAGGCGCCGAGGCATACATCGACTTGTCCTCGCGGCAGGCAAGGAGATACTGCTGGATGCTGATCTCTTCCTGCGCCGCGTTGGTGTAAATTTCCGAAAACAGATCGAAGACGTCAGACTGGTTCTCTCGCATGATGCTTTTGCCCTCGGAGCCGCTGTGGCTTCCATTCGGCTCACCTCGCATTCAACTGTCGGGGGGTACCGTTTGTTCCCTTCATGTGAAGAGGTGGCTACGATCATAAGGATTTGAGGCCACTCCGGGATCAAGGCGCTCGGTGCGGAGCGGTATTCAGCGCGGGTAGCGGGTGTGTGGCGAATCCCTGACTGGACGGCTGGGGCCGCCGCGTGCAGTCTTGCCTCGTCAGGAGACAGTGATGATCGATCGACGAAGCCTGATGATGGCCTCGGTGGCGGCGATGCTGCCGTTGGAAGCATCGGCCGCGTCGGAAACACGCCGACCCACGCCAAAAACCTTAGACTACGGGCCGGCCAAGCTCGACATCTATGCGCCCGATGGTGCAATGGGCCTGCCGGTCGTGTTTTTCGTTCATGGCGGCACCTGGCAGTTTGGCAAACGCAGTCAGGTCGACGCCAAACCGGCCTTCCTGCTCGCCAACGGCTTCTGCTTCGTCTCCATCGATTACCGCATGTTGCCGCAGGCCGATGTCGCCACCCAGGCCGGTGACGTCGAAAAGGCCTACGCCTACATCAGGGCCAACATCGCCCGACATGGCGGCGATCCCAACCGCATCGTCGGCATGGGCCATTCGGCCGGCTGCCATCTGATTGCGCTGACCGGCATGCGCGGCGGGTTGCCCGGCATAGCTGCGCTCATTCTCGACGATACCAGGGCCTATGATCTTGCAGCACTTGCCAAGAAGGGCGGCATGGTGCGGGCCTATGCCCGCGTCTTTTCCGATCCCGCGCAATGGGCGGCACTGTCGCCGGCCAGCCATGTCGACGGCCGCAGGCACCCGCCGACTTTCATTGCCTATTCGCGCGCCCCTGGCCGCGGCGAGGACTCCAAGGCCTTTGCCGAGCGCCTGCGCGCGACGGGCACCAAGGTTACGCTGTTCGACGGCAGCGCCTACACGCATATGTCGATCAATCGGGATTTCGGCGAGGATGGCGACGCGCTGACCGCGGCCGCGCTGGCATTCCTGAAATCGACGGTTGGCTGATCTTTACGGCACTGGATCAGATCAAAAGTGGCGGCGGGACATTGCTGTGCGGGCGCGCCCGGGTGCAAGTGCTCTTCGATCGTGAGCGGGAGGGAATTGCATGAACGGCGCCGATGTCCTGTGTGACGTGCTTCTGGCCAATGATGTGACAGTCTGCTTCGCCAATCCCGGCACCTCCGAAATGCACTTCGTTGCAGCACTTGACCGCAAGCCGAAAATGCGTTGCGTGCTCGGGTTGTTCGAGGGGGTGGTGACCGGGGCCGCCGATGGCTATGCGCGGATGACCGATCGGCCGGCCGCGACGCTGCTGCATACCGGTCCCGGCCTGGCCAACGGTCTCGCCAACATGCACAATGCCCGGCGTGCCTTCAGCCCGATGATCAACATCGTCGGCGACCACGCCTCTTACCATCTGCCGCTCGATGCCCCGCTCACCAGCGATATCGAAAGCCTTGCGGCGCCGATGTCTAACTGGGTCGGCCGCGTCAAGGGCCCGGCCGATATCGCGCCGGCAGCTGAAGCAGCCTTTCGCGCCTCGCTGACACCACCCGGCGTCGCGACGATGATCCTGCCGGCGGATGCCGCCTGGGGCGAAGTCGACGCGGTTTCGGTCGGCAAGGTGAAGCTGGTGCCAGCGCCGGCCGTCGATATGGACGCCGTGCGCAAGGTCGCCGCGGCGATCCGTGCCGCTCCGGGCCGGGCAGGCATGATCGTTCGCGGAAAGGCCGCACGCGCCGATGCGCTCGCCATCGCCGGGCAAATCTCGACGGGCAGCGACGTCCGGCTGTTCGGCGAGGTTCTGATCGCACGGATGCAACGCGGGCGCGGGCGTGTCGCGCCGGTCCGCATCCCCTATCCGGTCGACGCGGCGATGGCTGTGCTCAGGGATGTCGATGTTCTGATCCTGGTCGGCGCGAAGGAGCCGGTTGCCTTCTTCGCCTATCCGGGAAAACCGGGACGGCTCGTTCGGGAAGGCTGCGAGGTGCTGACACTGGCCGCCCATGGCGAAGATCTGCATGCGGCGCTGGAGGCGCTTCGCGACGAACTTGGCATCAAGCCGCCGAAACGACAGGTCGTCGCGGCCGCTTTTCCCGACGAGGCAACGCCGAGCGGCAAGCTGACGGAAGATGCGATCGCGCTGTCGGTGGCGCGCAAACTGCCGGCCGATGCGATCATTTGCGATGAAGCGGTCACCTCGGCCAGGCGTTTCTTCGCGCTGTCGGCCTTTGCAGCGCCGCACGACTACATGATGGGCACGGGCGGTTCGATCGGCGGCGGCATCCCGATGGCGACCGGGGCTGCAATCGCCTGTGCGGACCGCAAGGTGATCAATCTCGAAGCCGACGGCAGCGGCATGTACACGGTGCAGGGATTGTGGACGCAGGCGCGGGAAAAGCTCGACGTGGTGACGATCGTGTTTTCCAACCGAACCTATGCGATCCTGCATGGCGAGATGAAGAATGTCGGCGTCGGCGCCATCGGCGAGAACGCCAGGCGCATGCTCGACCTCGACTATCCCTCGCTCGACTGGGTGTCGCTGGCCAAAGGCATGGGCGTGGAGGCGGCCCGCGCCGAGACGTGCGAGCGCTTCGAGGCGCTGCTGGACAGCGCGCTGTCACGGCGTGGGCCGTTCCTCATCGAAGCGGTGCTCTGAGCGCGGCGAAAAACGATAGGCGGAACCGAGCTACCAGCGGGTCTTTTCGCCGGGAGCCGCCGGTTCGATCGCCAGCGCGTGCACGCCGGCCTGCAATTCGTCGGCAAGCAGTTCATTGACGGCGCGGTGACGGTCGATGCGGCTCATGCCGGCAAAGGCGGAAGCGACGACGCGGACGCGAAAATGCGTCTCGCCGGTGCCGTCGTAAGTGCCGTGGTGGTCGGAGCCGTGATGGTGGTGACCGGCATGGAGATGGCTCTCGTTGATGATGACCAGCCTGTCCGGCGAAAATGCCTTATTGAGCTTGTCTTCCATGGTCGCCTGTATGGACATCGCCATCTCCCTTCACCAAATATCGCTGGCGTCTCGGCCTGGAAACTGAAAATCGGTTTCGCGAGGGGCCGCCGCCGTGCAACAAAATCCGCCATTCGCCTGCTTTATGCCGCGATTCAGCGGTTAGGGCGATGATCGCGAAAATGTCAATTCTTGTTTCGCATCTGCGAACGCCCCATAAATGGGTAAGATGAAGCCGTACCCCAAATATTTCGAGAAGATTCGCGTCCGCCCCGACAAGGACGCGGAGCTGAAGTCGCACTCGCCGATCTGCCAGTGGGACGGCTGCAAGGAAGCGGGCACCCATCGTGCGCCGGTCGGGCGCATGAAGGAGGGCGAGTATTTCCACTTCTGCTTCGATCATGTGCGCGAGTACAACAAGGGCTTCAACTACTTTTCCGGCGTGCCGGACACCGAGGTCGCGCGCTTCCAGAAAGAAGCCATGACCGGGCACCGGCCGACCTGGAAGATGGGCGCCAACGGGGCCTCGACGCGGTCGTCGCCCGATATGGCCCAGATGCGTTCCGGCCGCGCCGGCTACTATAACCGCATGCGCGACCCGTTCGACCTGTTCAAGGGACCGAAGGATCCGCGCGAGGCGCGCGAGCGCAAGGCCAAGCCGCTTGAGGCCAAGGCGCTGGAAACGCTTGGCCTTGATACAAAGGCGACTGGCAAGGAGATCAAGGCGCGCTATAAGGAACTGGTGAAACAGCACCATCCGGATGCGAATGGTGGCGACAGAGGTTCGGAAGACCGGTTCCGCGACGTGCTGCAGGCCTATCGCGTGCTCAAACAGGCGGGCCTGTGCTGAGCGACCATACGGTTCGTGTCGTTTTCCAACTTTCATAAGGTTGGAAAAGGCTCTAAGACCGCCCCCGGACAAAATCGATTGCCGGCGAAATCAGACGTTTCGCCCGTGGAGACGTTGAGAGATATGAACAAGGTCGATCGTGACATCGCCAACCTGCCCGACACGACGGTGTCGGTGAAGGAGAAATTCGGCTTCGAGTCCAAGATGGTGGTGCCGGCCTATTCGGTGACATCGGAGCATGTGCCCGACATCGACCCGGACTACCTCTTCGACAAGAACACGACGATGGCGATCCTTGCGGGCTTTGCCTACAACCGCCGCGTCATGGTGTCGGGCTATCACGGCACCGGCAAGTCGACCCATATCGAACAGGTCGCCGCTCGCCTCAACTGGCCTTGCGTGCGCGTCAACCTCGACAGCCATGTCAGCCGTATCGATCTCGTCGGCAAGGACGCGATCGTGGTCAAGGACGGCCTGCAGATCACCGAATTCCGCGACGGCATCCTGCCCTGGGCCTACCAGCACAATGTCGCGCTGTGCTTCGACGAGTACGATGCCGGCCGTCCGGATGTGATGTTCGTCATCCAGCGCGTGCTGGAATCGTCGGGCCGGCTGACGCTGCTCGACCAGAGCCGGGTCATCCGCCCGCATCCGGCCTTCCGGTTGTTCTCGACCGCCAACACGGTCGGCCTCGGCGACACCACTGGCCTCTATCACGGCACCCAGCAGATCAACCAGGCGCAGATGGACCGCTGGTCGATCGTCACCACGCTGAACTATTTGCCGCACGACAACGAAGTCGCCATCGTGCTGGCCAAGGCCAAGCACTATCGCGACAGCAAGGGCAAGGACATCGTCAACAAGATGGTGCGCGTCGCCGACATGACGCGTTCGGCCTTCATCAACGGCGATCTGTCGACCGTGATGAGCCCGCGCACCGTGATCACCTGGGCCGAGAATGCCGAGATATTCGGCAATATCGGCATGGCGTTCCGGCTGACCTTCCTCAACAAGTGCGATGAACTGGAACGCTCGGTGGTGGCCGAGTTCTACCAGCGCGCCTTTGGCGAGGATCTGCCCGAGAGCGCCGCCAACGTGGTGCTGGGCTAAGCAGAGTCTCGATGGCGGGTCCGGGCGACAACACGCGCAACAAGTCGAAGACGGGTTCTGAAGCCGACAGCTTCAAGCGCGCCGTCACCGTCTGCATGCGCGCCATCGCCGGCGACAAGGAGCTGGAGGTCGGCTTCGCCAAGGACCGGCCGGCGCTCGCCGGCAGCCGTGCGCGTCTGCCAGAATTGCCGAAGAAGGCGTCGAAGACCGATATCGCGATCACCCGAGGCCTCGGCGATTCCATGGCGCTGAAGCGCGCCTGCCACGATGTGCGCATCCACACCAAGCTGGCGCCGGAAGGCAAGGCGGCCCGCGCCATCTATGACGCGGTCGAACAGGCTCGCGTCGAGGCGATAGGCTCACGCGCCATGCAGGGCGTCGCCGACAATATCGGCTCGATGCTGGAGGACAAATACGCCAAGGCCAACCTCGTCGACGTCAAGGACAAGGCCGACGCGCCGATCGAGGAAGCACTCGCCCTGATGGTGCGCGAGAAGCTCACCGGCCGTCCGATCCCGAAAAGCGGCGAGCGGCTGGTCGAACTCTGGCGCCCCTGGGTCGAGGAAAAGGCCAAGGCCGATCTCGACGGGTTGTCGGCCAAGCTCGGCGACCAGCAGGCGTTCGCCCGGGTCGTGCGCGAGATGCTCGCCTCCATGGAAATGGCCGAGGAGCTCGGCGACGACCAGGAGACGGAAGATTCCGAGGACAATGACGACAACCAGCCGCAAGGCGAGGAGCAGAGCGAGGAGGGCGGCGAAGAGGATTCCGGCTCCGAGCAGTCGCAGTCCGAGGACGCCGAAGCTTCGGCCGATGACGAACAGTCGGCCGAGACCGAAGCCTCCGACGCCACCGCGGACGACCTGTCCGACGACGACGACGCCGATGCCGAAACACCCGGCGAGGCGCGCCGCAACGACAATCCCTTCACCAATCTGCCGAAGGAGATCGACTACAAGGTCTTCACCACGGCTTTCGACGAGACGGTCGGCGCCGAGGAGCTGTGCGAAGAAGAAGAGCTCGACCGGCTGCGCGCCTTCCTCGACAAGCAGCTGGCCAATCTGTCCGGCGTCGTCGGGCGGTTGGCCAACCGGCTGCAGCGTCGCCTGATGGCACAACAGAACCGCTCCTGGGATTTCGACCTGGAAGAAGGTTACCTCGACCCGGCAAGGCTGGTGCGGGTCGTCATCGACCCGATGCAGCCGCTGTCGTTCAAGCAGGAGCGCGACACCAAATTCCGCGACACGGTGGTGACGCTGGTGCTCGACAATTCCGGCTCGATGCGCGGCCGGCCGATCACGGTCGCGGCAACCTGCGCCGACATATTGGCGCGCACGCTGGAGCGTTGCGGCGTCTCGGTCGAGATCCTCGGTTTCACCACGCGGGCCTGGAAGGGCGGGCAGGCGCGCGAGAAATGGCTGAAGGACGGCAAGCCGCCGAATCCTGGCCGGCTCAACGATCTGCGCCACATCATCTACAAGTCCGCCGACCATCCGTGGCGGCGGGCACGGCGCAATCTCGGCCTGATGATGCGCGAAGGCCTGCTCAAGGAAAATATCGACGGCGAGGCGCTGCTGTGGGCGCACAACCGGCTGATCGCCCGGCCCGAGCAGCGCAAGATCCTGATGATGATCTCGGACGGGGCGCCGGTCGACGATTCGACGCTGTCGGTCAATCCGGGCAATTATCTCGAGCGCCATCTGCGCGCCGTCATCGAGCTGATCGAGACGCGTTCGCCGGTGGAACTGCTGGCCATCGGCATCGGCCACGACGTCACGCGCTACTACCGCCGGGCTGTCACCATCGTCGATGCCGAGGAACTGGCCGGCGCCATGACCGAGCAGCTGGCTTCGCTGTTCGCCGAGGAAAGCGCGAAGGATACGCGACGCGGCGGTGGTATGCGGCGCGCCGGATGATTTTTTCGCGCGGCGTTCAACAGACGCTTTTCGCCGCGATCGCCCTGTTTTCCGGCGTGGCTTCGGCGGCAGCCGGTTCGGCTGATTCCACCTCGGTTGAACCGGTCGAGGTCTCGGCCCGCCCGATCACCGAATTCCATATTGGACATGCCGACAAGCAGTTCGGCCCGCTCGAATTCGTCGGCGGGCTGGAGATGACCTCGCCGACACGCGATTTCGGCGCGCTGTCGGCCTTCCGCTTCCTGAAAGCCGGCGGTGACTTCATCGGCGTTGCCGACACCGGCTTCTGGTTCTTCGGCACGGTGGTCCGCGACGCGGAAAAGCGACCCTCCGGCATCCAGAATTTCCGCATGCAGCAGATGGTCGACCAGACCGGCCGGCCGATCGACAGGAAATGGGAGGTCGATGCGGAAGGTCTCGCGGTCAAGGACGGCATCGCCACCGTCGGCTTCGAGCGCAGCCACCGCGTCGCCCAGTTCAAGATCGACTCCAACGACATGAAGGCACCCTTCAAGCCGCTGGATTTCGCCGTTCCGGCCCGCGAGCTGCGTCAGAATCGCGGCTTCGAGACCGTCACCCACGCCAATGCCAACGGCCAGCATGAGGGCGGCCTAGTCGTGGTCTCCGAGAAGAGCCTGGACAAGGCCGGCAACATCTATGCCGCCATCATCGAAGGACCGCACAAGGGCGTCTTTATCGTCAAGCGCAATGGCGATTTCGACATTACCGACGGGGCCTTCCTGCCGGATGGCGACCTATTGCTTCTGGAGCGCAGTTTCTCGATGGCCAGCGGCGTCAAGATGCGGCTGCGGCGCATCTATGGCGAAAGCGTCGAGAAGGGCGCGGTCGCCGACGGGCCGGTGCTGCTGGAGGCCGACATGGGCTACCAGATCGACAATATGGAAGGGCTCGACGTCTGGACCCGCGGCGACGGCGCGCTGATGGTGTCGCTGATCTCCGACGACAACCACTCGATCCTGCAGCGCAACCTCTATCTGGAATTCATTCTCCACCAGGATGAGCCCGCCGGCTTTACGTCCTGGTGGCGATCCAGATGACATGGCGGGCGCCACGCTTGCCGTTGGCGCGCGTACTGACCTCTTCGACCCCGAAGCCTGCCTGCTTCAGCCGCCGCGTGAAGCCGATGTCGGGGCCTTGCGACCACACTGCCAGCACGCCGCCGGGTTTCAGGGCGCTGCGTGCGGCTGCGAGGCCGTGCACGCTGTAAAGTGCGTCGTTGGATTTGTGGACGATGCCTTCCGGGCCGTTGTCGACATCGAGCAGAATGGCGTCCCAGGCCGCGGGCCGCGACCGGATCAACTGCCCGACATCGGTTTCCTGGATGGTGACGCGAGGATCGTCGAGACAGCCGTCAAAGATTTCGGCCATCGGGCCACGTGCCCAGGCGACGACGGCGGGCACCAGTTCGGCGACGACTATTCCGGCATCATTGGCCAATTCTGTGAGTGCGGCGCGCAAGGTAAAACCCATGCCAAGCCCACCGATCAGGATTGTGGGCCGGCTCTGGCCGGCAATCCGCTCGCAGGACAGTTTTGCCAGCGCTTCCTCGGAACCGCTGAGGCGGCTGTTCATCAGTTCGTTGGTGCCCAGCATGATCGAGAATTCGGTGCCGCGCCGCTTGAGGCGAAGTTCTTGTGCGCCATCCGGGATCTTGGCCGAATCGAGCTGGACCCACGGGATCATGATCTTTGTCCGACCATGATCTTTTCCGAAAACCGGGTCCCACTTTTCGGGATCATGGTTTAAGCCGCTACCGCCGGCTGGCTCCAACGGGCCGCGAGCAGACGGTAGGGGATCAACGCCACCACGGCGATGATCAGCTTCACGCTGAGGTCGCCCAGCGCCCAGGAGATCCAACGCATCGCGTCGACATGGAAGATGCCCATCAAGGGTGCGTTTTCCAACGCAAAGCCGTCGTTGGGACCAGCGAAGGCGAAGGCGGCCGAGAACGCGACGGTGAAAAACACGGCGGTGTCGAACACCGACCCGACCAGCGTGCCGATGATCGGCGCGCGCCACCAGCTCTGCCGGCGCAGCCGGTTGAAGACGGTGACATCGAGCAGTTGCGCGCTGAGGAACGCCGCTCCGGACGCGGCCGCGATACGCACCAGCCGGTCGGCGGCGGTCTCGAGTTCGATCAGGCCGTGGCGGAACAGGAAGGGCGGGACAAGGATCGAGCAGATCACCGCCGTCATGAAGCCGACAAAGACGATCCGGCGCGCCGCAGTGGGTCCGTAGCGGCGGTTGGCGAGGTCGGTGACCAGGAACGAGAAGGGATAGGTGAAGGCCCCCCAGGTCAGAAGATCGGCCAGCGAGAGGCCGCCGATCTGACCCTGCATCGGGAATTGCACGAGAATGTTCGATGCCACGACGACAAGCGCCATGGCGGCCACGAATGGCAAATACCGCGAGAAGGAAGTCATTTTTTTATCCTGGGTAATGGAACCAGCCAAGCACCATGCCCATGCGGGCGATGCTTGCCTTCGTATGTGGGCACCGGATTGCCAAAACCTTGCGGCTTCGATCCGATGCTCAGGCCAACAAGATGTTGGCCAGAGGCCAACAAGAGGTCGGCCAGGGCGGTCGTCCCCCGCCTTTGAACTGTTTTAAGCGGCAGCCTGCTCGGCGGTCTTCTTGGCGATCTGCTTTTTCAGCAAACGGGCGCGCTGCGACAATTCCTTGACGTCTGCCTTGGCCAGGAAGGCGTCGAGGCCGCCGCGATGTTCGACCGAACGCAGCGCGTTGGCCGAAATGCGCAGGCGCACGTTCTGGTTCAGCGCTTCCGAAATCAGCGTCACATTGACGAGGTTCGGCAGGAAGCGACGCTTGGTCTTGTTGTTGGCGTGGCTCACATTGTTGCCGGACATGACTGCCTTGGCAGTGAGTTCGCAGGTGCGGGACATTGTTCTAACCTTCAGTTCTCGGGTCTGCCAAACACTCAAGCCCACGCCGGGTGGCGCGCGGTTCTGGTCAGGCGGCCTTATGGAAAAAGTTGGCGTTCCATAGTTGCATTTCGCCGAGGCGTCAAGCTCCGGCTTGCCCAGCCCCTGCATTGCCCACGGCGCGCCCGGCATTTTCATATTAAGGCCGGAATTCATCCTATAAGCGGTTCCATAGGGACATGCCAGACCGGAGTTGCCCGCCTCCGGCCCAAAATCAAGGACCCGATCCCGCCATGCTTCGTTCGCCACATGCCCTTGTTGCCATGCTTGCCATAGCTTTGCCGTCCGCCGCGTCTGCTGCCTCGCCGCAGTCGTTCAAGGGCGAGTACACGGTGTCGTTTCTTGGTCTTTCGATAGCGAAATCAACGTTTTCCAGCCGCTATGAGAACGGCGCCTACGCGATCCAAGGCAGTGTCACCGCGGCCGGTCTCGCCAAGCTGTTCGACGACACGCGCGGCACGATCTCGTCCAAAGGCACGATTGCGGGCAAAAAGATGGTGCCGCAGGCATTCCGCGCCGACTACACCTCCGGCAAGAAGGCATCGGTGGTCGATATCCGCTTTGCCAATGGCAGGGTCACTTCGACGAAGGTCGTACCGGCACCAGGCAAACGCGACCCCAAGAACTGGGTACCGCTCGGTGCCGGCGACCTGGCATCGGTGCTCGATCCCATGGCCGCCACCGTCATTCATGCCGACAGTCTCGACCAGGTCTGCGGCCGCACGGTGAAGTTCTATGACGGCGAGATGCGTGCCGACCTGACGTTGACCTACGCGTCGAAAGGCACGATCTCGGTCCCGGGCTACAAGGGCGACACCGTCACCTGCCAGATGGGCTTCGAGCCGGTGGCGGGTTATCGCAAGGGCCGCAAGGCGCTCAACTATCTCAAGAACAAAAGCCGCATGATGGTGACGTTTGCACCGCTCGGCCAAACCGGCGTATATGCGCCGATCCGTGCCACGGTTGGCACGCAGATCGGCACCTTGACCATCAGCGCCGGGCGTTTCGAAGCCGTACAATAGCCAGGCGCGGAATTGGCGCGCCACTGGAGACAGAATGGGGCGCGCAACACTGATCGGCTTTTCGGCGGTCGCCATGTGGGCGTTGCTCGCACTGCTCACCGATGCGTCGGGCCAGGTGCCGCCGTTCTTGCTGTCGGCGATCACCTTCTCGATCGGCACCGGCGTCGGGCTGGTCGCGCGGCTGTTCATGCCGGCACCCGACAAGAGCCAGAAGATACCGCCGCAGGTGTGGCTGATCGGCATTGCCGGCCTGTTCGGCTATCACTTTTTCTATTTCACCGCGCTGCGCAATGCGCCGGCGGTGGAGGCGAGCCTGATCGCCTATCTGTGGCCGCTGCTGATCGTGCTCGGCTCGGCGCTGATGCCGGGCGAAAAACTGGCCTGGAACCATGTCGTCGGTGCGCTGCTCGGCCTTGCCGGCACCGTGCTGATCGTCACCAAGGGCGGTGGGCTGGCCTTCGACGCCCGCTATTCCTTCGGCTATGCCATGGCTGCCGTCTGCGCCGTCCTGTGGTCGGCCTACTCGTTGTTGTCGCGGCGTTTCCCGTCGGTGCCGACCAGCATCGTCACCTGGTTCTGCGCGGCGACCGCGGTGCTGTCGCTCGCCTGCCACCTGGCGCTGGAACAGACGATTCTGCCTGACGGTGTCGGCCAGTGGCTGGCCGTGCTCGGCCTTGGCCTGATGCCGGTGGGTGCCGCCTTCTATGCCTGGGACATCGGCGTCAAGCGCGGCAACATCCAGGTGCTGGGTGCTGCAAGCTATGCGGCGCCGCTGTTGTCGACGCTGGTGCTGATCGCGGCCGGCGTCGCCGAGCCGTCGCTGCGCATCCTCGCCGCCTGCGTGCTCATCACCGGCGGCGCGGTGCTCGCCGCAAAATCCCTGTTCCTGCGCAAGCCGGCTGCGGTCGAGAGCGGAGCCGAGGCATCCGAAAGCGGAGCCGGGGCATCCGAAGACGGAGCCCGGGCATCCGAAGACGGAGCCCGGGCATCCGAAGGCGGAGCCAAGGCATGACGATGCCGTTTGCGGGCGGCATCGACGCCAATGCCAATGCGACACTGATTTTTTCGCTGGCGGCGGCGGTCATCTACGCCTTCACGCTTGGCATGCCGCCGACGCTGGCCCGCTCGGCCGCAAAGACGCTTGCCGTAGCGATGCTTGCCGTGCTGGCGGGGCTGCAAGGCGGCCCGCTGCTGCTGGTCGCCGCGCTCGCACTCAGCGCCGTTGGCGACGCCTTCCTGTCACGCGACGGCGAAAAGGCCTTTCTCGGCGGGCTGGCCAGTTTTCTTGTCGCTCACATCGTCTATGTCGCGCTGTTCCTGCGCAGCGGTGGCGGGTTGGGAGTGCTTGGCGCCGAGCCGTGGCGCGGAGCGATCGCGCTCGCCATGGCGGTGTTCGTGGTCATCGTGCTGGCGGCGCTGTGGCGTCGTGTCGGTCCCAGCCTGCGTATCCCGATCACCGTCTATATCGCCGCGATCCTGGCAATGGGCATCTCGGCGCTGACAACAAGCAATATGTGGGTGATCGGTGGCGCCGTGCTGTTCATGGCATCGGACGGGCTGCTCGCCACGGAGAAATTCCTGGTCGCCGCCATCTCGCCCCACCGCGCCTGGATGCGCTTCGCCGTCTGGGCGCTGTACTACGCCGCCCAGCTCGCGACCACGCTAGGCTTCCTGCTAAATTAGGGCTCTTGCCAAGTTAGGATTGTCCAGGCTGCCAGCCGGGTGCCGCCAGTTCAAAGGCCGCAAACTCGAAGCCCGGCGCGACGGTGCAGCCGACCAGCGTCCATTCGCCCAGGCTGCGCGCCGATTGCCACCAGCCTGCGGGCACGACGATCTGCGGCCGCTCACCGGCTGCGAGATCGATACCGAGGACTTGTTCTATGACCTGATCAACCTTCGGGCTGCCTTCTTCCCACATCGACAGCGCCAGCGGGGCGCCGGCATGGAAATGCCAGACCTCGGCGGCATCCTTGACCCGGTGCCAGGCCGAAACCTGATGCTCCTCAAGCAGGAAATAGATGGCAGTCGAATGGCCGCGCGCGCCGCCGGTGCCATCGCGAAAGGTCTCGGCATACCAGCCGCCTTCCGGATGCGGCTTCAGCCCGAGCGTCGCGATAATTTCTGCGGAGCTGGTCATGGCGACGATACCACCGGGCCTAGAAATTGTCCTTGCGCTTGCGGATTTCGGCAAAGACCTCGGCGTCCGAAGCTTTCTCCAGCCCCAGATGCTTGCGGATCGCCGGATCGTGCCAGCGCAGGAAGGGATTGGTCGACAGCTCCTCGCCGATCGTCGTCGGCAGCGTCGGCTTATTGTCGGCGCGCAGCTTTTCGATCTTGGCGGCGCGTTCCTTCAATGCCGAATTCGTCGGGTCGACGGTCAGCGCGAAACGGGCGTTGGCGAGCGTGTATTCATGACCGCAATAAATAATCGTTTCGGCCGGAAGCGCGGCCAGCTTCTTCAGCGAATCGTACATCACCGGCGGCTTGCATTCGAACAGCCGTCCGCAACCCAGCGCAAACAGCGTGTCGGCGGTGAACGCCACACCCGAAGCCGGCAAATAGTAGGAAACGTGGCCGGCGGTGTGGCCGGGCGTGGCGATGACTTCGATCTTTTCATCGCCAAGATGGAGGACCGAGCCGTCTTCGACGGTTTCGTCGATGCCGGGGATATTGGCCTTTTCCGCTTCCGGGCCGACGATGCGCAGCTTGAAGCGCTCCTTCAACGCAAGATTGGCCTCGACGTGATCCATGTGATGATGCGTGGTCAGGATCATCGTCGGCGTCCAGCCGGTGCGCTTTATCGCGGCCAGGATAGGCGCTTCCTCGGGCGCGTCGATGATCGCGGTCTGGCCGCTTTTGGGATCATGCACCAGCACGCCGAAATTGTCGCTGCGGCACATGAACTGTTCGATTTCGACCGGCATCGCATCTCTCCGTTTATGGCCGCAGACATAGGGCGCCGGCGCGTGGATGTCATCCTGGATGTTGAAGACATCCTGGATGTGAGCAACATTCCGGGACGTTGAACAACATCCCGCAATGTCTAGTGACATTCCCGGAATGCCAGGTCGTCGCGGCCTGTTGTTGAAACCCGCCGATATCGCGGCTACATCCCTGCCATGCATTCCGACATCGTCGATCTTCGCTCCTTCTATTCGACAACACTCGGCCGTTTCGCCGAGCGTTCGATCACCATGGCGTTGTCGTCGATATGGGCGGTCGTGCCCAACGAGCGGCTGGTTGGTCTGGGCTACACCTTGCCGTGGTTGGAGCGGTTCGGCACCGACGCCGAGCGGGTCTTCGCCTTCATGCCGGCGACGCAGGGCGCGGTGGTGTGGCCGGCGACAGGGCCGACGGCGACGGCACTGGTCTTCGACGAGGAACTGCCGCTGGTCGATTCCTGCATCGACCGCATGCTGCTCGTCCATTCGCTCGAACATGTCGAGAACCCACGTGAGACGCTGAACGAGATCTGGCGCGTGCTGTCGCCGGCTGGCCGGGTCGTCATCGTCGTGCCCAACCGGCGCGGTGTCTGGGCGCGCTTCGAGCACACCCCATTCGGCAATGGCCGGCCCTTTTCGCGCGGCCAGCTAACCGAATTGCTGCGCGAGGCGAATTTTACGCCCGCCGCCTGGTCCGATGCGCTGTTCTTTCCGCCGTCGAGGCGCCGTTTCATGATGCGCTTCCACAATGTGCTGGAGCGCGCCGGCCGGCGGCTGTGGCCGATCTTTTCCGGCGTCATCGTCGTCGAGGCGCAGAAACGGCTCTATCAAGGCGTGCCCGTCGTCCAGCGCGCCTCGCGCCGCGTCTTCGTGCCGGTGCTGTCGCCGCATGGCGCCACCCGGCTTGGCCGTCACAAAGCCGGTGCCGAGCCCTCGGCTGCGCGGGTGACGGCTTCGTGATCACGGCAAGCGTGCCTGACGTCGTTTCCCTGCCTATCTGTCGCAAGCGGACCGACAGCCCATCCGGCAGCCCATACGAACGCCTGTCAAGTTTCTCCATCCGGTTTCAGCACTGACGCAAGGACCTCGGCCATGGCTGATCAACCGGACAATGCCGCCGCCGTTCAGCCGGTTGCCGTGGCGGTCGAAGCCAGCAGCCTGCGCGATCAGGTGATGACGATCCGGCGGGCGCTGGCGGGATCGCCGGTTCGCAAATGGTTGCAGTGGACATCGGTCGGCATCATGGCCGTGATCATTGCAACGTCGATCGGCCAGGTTCTGCTCAACCGCTGGAACCAGCCTTTCTACGATGCGCTTGCGCGCCGCGACATGGCGGCCTTCCTGCACCAGCTCCTCGTCTTCGCGATGATCGCCGGCGGGCTGCTGGTGCTCAATATCGGCCAGACCTGGCTCAACCAGATGATCAGGCTCAAACTGCGCGAGGCGCTGACGCTGGATCTGATCGATCAGTGGATGCGGCCGGCGCGCGCCTTCCGGTTGGCCAATGCCGGCGCCATCGGCGTCAATCCCGACCAGCGCATGCAGCAGGACGCCGCGCATCTGTCCGACCTGTCAACCGATCTCGGCGTCGGCCTGCTGCAGTCGTGCATCCTGCTGGTGTCCTTCGTCGGGGTGCTGTGGGAGCTGTCCTCGGGCTTCGTGTTCCACATCGGCGGGACCTCGCTGGCCATACCGGGCTACATGGTCTGGGCCGCCATCCTTTACGCCGGCATCGCCTCCTGGCTGAGCTGGCTGGTCGGGCGCCCGCTCATCCGCCTGAACAGCGACCGCTATACACGCGAAGCCGAGCTGCGCTCCTCGATGGTGCGCGTCAACGAGAATGTCGATGCCATTGCGTTGTATCATGGCGAGGCCGACGCCAGGCGGCGGCTCGAACTCGATCTCGGCACGGTGCTGGGCGCCATGCGGCGCATCTACACCGCCCAGATCAACCTGTCCTGGGTGACCGATACCTATGGCTGGATCACCGTCGTGGCGCCCATACTGGTCGCTTCGCCGGTCTATTTCTCAGGTGATATCAGCTTTGGCGGGCTGATGATGGCGGTCGGCGCCTTCAACCAGGTCCACTCCTCCTTGCGCTGGTTCATCAACAACATCGGCAGTATCGCCGATTGGCGCGCCACGCTGATGCGCGTGGCCGATTTCCGCATCGCGCTCGATGAAACCGATGCGCTGCACGACACCGAAAAGCGCATCGCCTTCGGCCAAAACGTCAATGGCAGCCTGACTTTCGAGAAGCTCGAAGTGACCTCGCCGGAGGGTTGCACCAGACTCGCCGACCCGCATGTCGAAATCCGCCCCGGCGAGCGCGTCATGATCACCGGCGACCCCGGTGCGGGCAAGACGCTGTTCTTTCGTGCCATTGCCGGCCTGTGGCCATGGGGAAGCGGCCGGATCGGCCTGCCGGCGGGAGAAACCCCCATATTCGTGCCGCGCGTGCCTTATTTTCCGGTCGGCACGTTGCGCGAAGTCCTCGATCACCCGAACGGGCCCGCGCCGGCGAACGATGCCGACATTTCGGCGGTGCTGGCCGAGGTCGGCCTGGGACGGCTATCCTCGTCGCTCGACCGCGCCGGGCGTTGGGACCATGAGTTGGGCGATGACGAACAACGCTCGCTGGCCTTCGCCAGGCTCACGTTGCGGCAGCCGAAATGGGTGATCATCGATGAGGCGCGCTGGATGCGTTCGACGGCCCATCGCTAAGACGCGTGCTGTCGATGCTCGAGAAGCGTTTGCCGGGGACAGCGATCCTCAACATCGGGCGCGGCCAGCACAACAACCACTTCTTCCCCCGCGCGTTGACGATCGTCAAGGATTCCGGTGCGCCAGCCCTGAAGCCCGCCCGCGTCAGGGCCGGCGCGATCGAACCGCCGCCAGCCGCCGCTCGTCGCAAGAAATGAGCTGATTTCCGGGCGAGGGAAGCAGAGCTTTATTTTGCCGCGATCGCGAGGGAAGCTCCTCGGGAGAAACAATCTTGGCGACGGCCATGCTTGATGCTCTGCGCCTGCTTGCCTGTCTTGCCTGCGCCCAGGCTGCCCCGGCCGCCTCGCCGCCGGATGCGCTCGCCGTCGACGTCGAGCTGGTGCTGGCGGTCGACATCTCGCTGTCGATGGACGAGAAGGAGTTCGCCCTGCAGCGGGCCGGTTATGTCGAGGCGCTGCGGCATCCCGACTTCATCAAGGCTGTCCGCGCCGGCGCCAAGGGCCGCATAGCGCTGACCTATTTCGAATGGGCCGGCACGGTGCGCGACGACGCGGTTATCGGCTGGCAGATTATCGATAGTGCCGAGAGCGCGAACAGCTTTGCCGACAAGGTCGCGGCTCGTCCGTTCCGCAGCTTTCGCGGCACTTCGATTTCCGGCGCGCTGGCCTTCGGCACCGAGCTTTTCGACCGCACGTCTTTCCAGGGCGAACGCAGCGTCATCGACATTTCGGGCGACGGACCGAACAATATCGGGCCGCCGGTCACCGCGACGCGTGATGCGGCGACTGCCAAAGGCATCATCGTCAACGGCCTGCCGATCCTGATCAGCCCGTCGCCCACCTTCAGCCATCTCGACCAGTATTATGCGCAGTGCGTGATCGGCGGACCCGGTTCCTTCGTGCTGCCTATCTATGCCGCCGCCGAGTTTTCGACAGCCATCCGGCGGAAGCTGCTCCTGGAAGTGAGCGGCATTCAGGACGAGGTGAGAAGTGTCCCCGTCGACGCGGCGACGCCGATAGACTGCCTGCAAGGCGAACGGGACAGGCGGTTTCTATCGGATCCGTATTTTCCCGAACTTGACCGTTGAGCTCTCGACAGAGGGGTTAACGCGATCCGGAGGAAAAACCATTCCACAATTTCCCGGAATCCCTATCGGTTTAAGCGGGCCGGGCACCAAATTGATTGCGAAACTCGTTGGAGAGATCGCGGCGCCAGCGCCGGCCATGGACATAGCCTTGCATCAATTCCGGCAGCGAATAGCCAAGCGTTTTGGATGAACGGTTGGCCATGTAGCCCTGAAATGCCTCCGGTATCCTGCCTCGCAGGATGTCGGCGATGAGCTGCCGCGAGATCATGTAAGGCGGAATGTGCGGGTAGGCATGGGCAATATGCGGATGTTTGCCCATCAGGTTCGCATAGGCCTCGACATAGCCGTCACGGCGGCCGGAAATCGAGTTCTCCGAATTGTATTTCGTCCAGTCCAGATCCCTGGACAACTGCGCACCGAAGCGCCGGGCAAGGCGCAGCAGCAATTCGCGATCCTGCATGCGGGTGATGTCGCTGTCGTAGCCGCCGATGGCCAGCAAGGCTTCGCGGCGAGCGGTGATCGCGGAGCCGGCAATGAAGATGGTCTGCCCAACCAGCGTCCGCTCCAGCATTGCGGGGCTCACGAACGCCTCGGGGTTGACGCAGTTTGTGATGCGATTGCCTTTCAGGGACACGAACGAACTGATCAGCACTTGCAGTGCAGGATTCTCATCGAACCAGGTCAGGGTTCGTTCAAGCCGGTGCGGCATGTAGATGTCGTCGGAATCGAGGAACGTCACCAACGGTGCCCGCGCGCGCTCGATGCCGGCATTCCTGGCAGCGTTGGCGCCTCGCCATTTCGCCCCGACATAGATCAGCCGCGGGTCCTGGATACGGGCCAGCGCCGCTTCGGTTCCATCAGCCGAACCATCGTCGACGACAATGTGCTCAAGCCTCGACATGCTCTGGGAGAGTACGCTTTCCACGGCGCGCAACACCGTTTCGCGTCGGTTGTGGGTCGGCGTAATGACCGTGATGAGAGGTGTTGGTTGGATCCCGGCCATGTCTGTCAGCTGTTTCCTGCGCAGGGTTGCGCGTCTGTCCAGGACTTTTCGATTTTCAGAACGGTCGAATGGATTGGACTTCCCTTCCTCTACACCGCATCACAGTCGGCGCGACGCTACAAAAAACGACTGCCCCTGTCACCCACCGTGCCGGTACTCAATCCGCGCGAGACAACGAATCCCCGCTGCTAGCGTTCCAATTGCAACAGCACCGCCGCACATAGCATTGCGAATCACCATGGAAGCAACCCATCATGACAGGTAGCATACATCTCATTACCTCAGACGTAATCGCTTAGCGCTCGGCGTTTGGTCAGATTGCCCATGCGAGGCCGGCAACTCGGCTTCGATGACAAGGGAGTCCAGTCATGGCCGCTTACGCCGTCGCCCATATGCGCCAAGCCGCAATGGGTCCGCAGATCGTCGAATATCTGCACAAGATCGATGCCACGCTGGAACCTTTCGGCGGCCGTTTTCTGGTTCATGGCGGCGATGTGGAGGTGATCGAGAACGACTGGCCTGGCCATCTGATCATCATAGAATTCCCGACAGGCAGCATGTGCGTGGCTGGTACAATTCGCCCGCCTACCGGGCGATACTGGCGCTGCGCACGGACAATTCGGAGGCGGATGTCGTGTTCGTCGACGGCGTCGAACATCCGCACAAGGCCACGGATGTTCTGGAACAATCGACGGGTCAAGGATCAATTGGACGCTGAACCGCGGTTCAAGGAAGGGCGGTAAAGCGTCTAGCTGTGCCCAACATAGTCGGGCACAGTTTCAATTTTGTCACGAACCATGCCAGTCGCAAAACTGAACTGGCCCCAAAACGCCAAACCATAAAATGCCTGACCGACAATCAGAGAAAAGGGAACCTGCCAAAGCGGCATCCCCGTTTCCCGGGCATGGCCTACGATCCGTCGTGTCGTGCGCCATGACATGGTGAGCCACCGGCTGAAAGACTTGACTATCCGTCGCGCGCGGCTCGGCGAATTGAGCGCAACGAACTTCCGGTCGGCGTCGCGACCTGTAACCAGGGCGCGCCAGTAAAAGAACCGCCAGCCCCGCGGCGAATAGTGATAAACGCGTGCGTCGACATTATGAATTTTGTGGCCCTCCCGCAGCAGTTCGCGCATCAGCAAAGTGCAGGAAACCTTGAAGCCGTTATGTTTTGGAAAAGGATGGCTGACGATCCACTCGCGTCGAAACGCTACATTGTTAGCGTTGATCGCTCGCTTCGAGGCAAATCGCCCGTCTCCACGGGCCATCGGGAAAAACCAGATCAACGCAAACGTTCTTGAAAAGAAATCGTCGTATGAGAGGTATGTATATCCGTTTGCGCAGATAACTTCAGAGTTTTCAAAGGGCTCAAGCAGTCCTGGTAGCCATCCTGGTTCCGCGACCACGTCGGAATCCATAAAGATGACGATATCTCCGTCCGATGCCAGCATGCCGTTGTTCTTCAGGTCGTAATATCGGCCGCCAGGGAAAGCCGTGAAGACGAGTTCGGCAACCTGACCGAGCTGCGGGGCCTCATTCGAAATCTCACGACGCAACGCATCCTCGTCCGACTCTGCTCCCCCGTGAGAAATAACGATCCTTGGTCGCACTAAACCGGTTGCTGAAACCGATGTGATTTCCCGAGCCAAGGCCTTCATCCCAACGCCGATCTCGTCCCAGTCGATCGATTTTGCATTCTCCATTTCGACGACGAGTGAATACGTTGGACGCTCTTGAGCCATATCTGAACCGATCAAGTTATTAGTGCCGATGTGGCTATAACGCTCTCGGCGGGCTGTCAAACCAGCGTGCAATAAGAATTTGTGCTCGTGATCGCCATGGACGGCGATGCGCTTTGATCAATAACATCGCATCTCTGGCGCCCCTGGATGCTTCGTGTTCTCGTACAATGCCGTTCGATCAGATCGAGAACCTTGAGCTCCTCTTTTTAAGAAAACCGCGACGGCAATTGTTGGCATGGAAGTTCGACGTGTCAGAATATTCCGCCAAGAACCGCTCTCTCCACTCCTCATTGATGGTGTCTCGTTGAATATCGAGGCCCGAATCGAGATCAGACCCGGGTTTCAAGACAAGCTTGGCGTCGACCAGAGATGCAGCCCTTTCAAGGCAGGTCCGTGGATGTTCAAGGAGTTCTTCGTATGTCAGTGATAGGAAGGACAATCCGTTTTTTGCAAACCAGACATCCCAGGCCAGATTTTCCAGGATGATTTTTTCAAGCGAGTCCGCGATTGCTTTGCCGTCGTAGCATGGTCTCTTCTGATCGGCCTCGGTAGAGCGGAACCGACCACTCTGACGAGCGCGGGTCCACGAAACTGCTTGACCAACGAGGTCCCCACGCGTCAACCGCATATAGCGCAGCTTTGGAAGGCTTGCGGGGAGATCCACGGTTTTGGCAACCTGTGAAAACTGGCTGGCAAACAGTTTGACCGCGTAAATCCCGGAGGGAGACCGCCCGTCCTTCAGTGCATGCAAAACCTGGGCACGGGGGTCGCGGGGATAGTTCGGCATTTCTAGAACACGACGGCCCCCGAACCACTCGAGTGGGTTGCCAAGCCCGGTGGCTGCCATCAATCCGGCTAGGTGGTTGCTGCCACTGCGCGGTGAGGTGCAGATGAGAATTCCGGCTTTCAACCCAGCCCGCATGTCCGGTGGGATTTCAACTGGCAGAGGGCGCCTACGAAAGAGATACATGGCGATCAATATTACCGTTTCAGCAAGAACACTGCCTGCTGGCCGAAGAAGTTCCAGAACCACCACGGCATCGACAGGCCGATCTTCTGGCCGGCGGCGTCGAGAGCGGTTGCCTTCTCGACGGTCGCGCCGAGCTCGTCGCACAGATTGACGAAGTCGCGGATGGTGCAGAAATGGATGTTGGGCGTGTCGTACCAGGAATAGGGCAGGTCCTTGGTCACCGGCATGCGGCCCTGGATGAACAGCGACAGGCGCACCCGCCAGTGGCCGAAATTGGGGAAGGACACGATGGCGCGGTTGCCGATCCTGAGCAGTTCGTCGAGCACCAGCTTCGGGTTGCGGGTGGCCTGCAGGGTCTGCGACAGGACGACGAAGTCAAAGCCCTTGTCGGGATAGAATTCGAGATCCTTGTCGGCATCGCCCTGGATGACCGAGAGGCCTCGCGCCACGCATTCATTGACGCCGCGCTGCGACAGCTCAAGTCCACGGCCGTCGACCTGCTTGGTGTCCTGCAGCAATTCGAGCAGCGAGCCGTCGCCCGAACCGACATCGAGCACGCGCGACTGTGGCGGGATGAGGTTGGCGACGACTTCTAGGTCGACGCGCTGGTCGCGGTTGACGCTCATGGCTTCGCCTCCTGCCTGGCGCATGATCTCGATCCGAAAAGCCTGCAATTTTTCGGGGTCATGCGCTGAGCCCTCTCGCCCGGGCCGCCGAGCCGATGAAGCCGTTTATGGCGGCAAACAGTTCCGGCTCGTCGAGCAGGAATGCGTCGTGGCCGCGGTCGGTTTCGATCTCGACGAAGGATACCGATGCGCCGGCGGCGTTGAGCGCATGCACGATCGAGCGGCTCTCCTCGGTCGGAAACAGCCAGTCCGAGGTGAAAGACACCAGGCAGAAGCGGGTTTTCGTTCCGGCGAAGGCATCGGCCAACCGGCCGCCATGGTCGGCGGCAAGGTCGAAATAGTCCATCGACCGCGTCATGTAGAGGTAGGAGTTGGCGTCGAAGCGATCGACGAAGGTCATGCCCTGATGGCGCAGATAGCTTTCGATCTGGAAGTCGGCGTCGAAGCCGAAGGTCAGCGCTTCGCGATCCTGCAAATTGCGGCCGAATTTCCGGTGCAGCGCGGCTTCCGACAGATAGGTGATGTGGGCGGCCATGCGTGCCACCGCCAAGCCCTTTTCCGGGCGTTTGCCGTGCTCGAAATATTTGCCGCCATGCCAGTCCGGATCGGCCATGACAGCCTGCCGGCCGACCTCATGAAAGGCGATGTTCTGCGAGGAATGGCGCGCGCCGGTGGCGATCGGCAGCGCCGAGAAGACGCGCTCCGGATAGCTCGATGCCCATTCCAGCACCTGCATGCCGCCCATAGAGCCGCCGAGCACGCAGAACAGCTTTTCGATGCCGAAATGGTCAATCAGCATCTGCTGCGCCCGCACCATGTCGCGGATGGTGATAATGGGCAGGTCAAGCCCATAGGGCTTGTCGGTGGCGGGATTGGTCGAGGCCGGACCGGTGGACCCAAGGCAACCACCGATGACGTTGGAGCAGATGACGAAGAAGCGATTGGTGTCGATGATCTTGCCGGGGCCGATCAACACTTCCCACCAGCCAGGCTTGCCGGTCACCGGATTGGTGCTGGCGACGTGCTGGTCTCCGGTCAGTGCATGGCAGACGAGGATGGCGTTGGAGCGGGCATCGTTCAGCGTGCCGTAGGTCTGGTAGGCGATCTGGAACGGTGACAGCAGCGTGCCGGCGTCCAGCTTGAGCGGCTTGTCGGATCCAAAACGCAAAACCGGGCTCGACGGTTGGTCGACCTCGTTGTTGGTTTTGCGGGCACGCAGAACGGCCATGACATCCATCTCACACTTTGAGCCCACGCATCGCGCTTGTCGAAAGTCGATGCCGATCCGGGTGTCCGGCCGGCGCGGACAACAAAAAACCGGCATTGCGGTTGCAAAGCCGGTTACAGGATGCAAACGGCCCTTTAGCAAGTTGTTTAACGTGGCTGCAAGCCGACCGGCCAAATCACCACGGAAGTCCGCTCCCCTTCTAGGGCTGTGGCGCGCCGGCGTCAACGGCCAGCCTTGGGCGGTGGCTGTCGCCTCTCGACATTGCAGGCCACGGCTTGTATTTCCGCTGCGGCTTCCCTCAGGAAGCGTTCTCGACGGATTTTGCGACATGAGCCAGACACCGGACCAGGCACGTCCAACCCCGCGCGCGGGCATCATGGACATAGACGCCTATGTGCCGGGCAAGAGCACGGCGCCCGCGGGCGTCGCCAAGGTTCACAAGCTGTCCTCGAACGAGAATCCGCTAGGGCCCTCGCCGAAAGCGATCGAAGCCGCGCGCGAGATTGCCGGAAAGCTCGACGTCTATCCAGATGGCACCGCCAGGCGGCTGCGCGAAGCGATCGCCGAGGTGCATGGTCTCAACCCGCAGAACATCATTTGCTCCAACGGCTCCGACGAGATCCTCGGCCTGCTGGCGCAGACTTATCTGGCGCCCGGCGACGAGGCTGTCATCACCGAACACGCCTTCATGGTCTACAAGATCTACATCCAGTCGGCAGGTGCCGTTCCGGTGACGATCAAGGAAAGAGACGAGCGCGCCGATATCGACGCCATCCTCGCAGCCGTCACGCCGCGCACCAAGATCGTGTTCCTGGCCAATCCCAACAATCCGACCGGCACCTATGTGCCTTTCCAGGAGGTGCGCCGCCTGCATGCCGGCCTGCCCAGGCACGTGCTTCTGGTGCTAGACGCGGCCTATGCCGAATATGTCCGCCGCAACGACTATGAGGCCGGCATCGAGCTGGTCGGTGCTGCCCAGAACGTGGTGATGACCCGTACCTTCTCCAAGATCGGCCTCGGCGGAGCGCGGATCGGCTGGATGTATGCGCCGATGCATATCGTCGACGCCATCAACCGCGTGCGGGGTCCCTTCAACGTCAATGCGACGGCGATCGAGGCCGGTATCGCAGCCATCCGCGACCGCGCCCATGTCGAGCGCAGCGTGGCGCACAACGAGACCTGGCTGGCCTGGCTGAGCGAGGAATTCACAAAGCTCGGGCTGCGGGTAACGCCGAGCGTCGGCAATTTCGTCCTCGTTCATTTTCCTGACGATCAGAAGCATTCGGCGGCGGCGGCGGACGACTATCTGACGGCGCGCGGCTATATATTGCGGCGCGTTTCGGGCTATGGCTTTCCCAACGCGTTGCGCATGACCGTCGGCACCGAAGAAGCCAATCGCGGCGTTGTCGCCGCTCTCACGACATTTCTGAAAAGCTAGAACGCCATGACATCACCGATGTTTGAAAAGATCGCGCTGGTCGGCATCGGCCTGATCGGCTCGTCGCTGGCCCGCGTCATCCGCCGCGAGGGGCTGGCCCGTCACGTGGCCATATCAACGCGCAGTGCGGCGACGCTGGCGCGAGCCGAGGAACTCGGGCTCGGCGATAGCTATACCACCGATGCGAAAGAGGCGGTCCGCGATGCCGACCTAGTCGTCATTTCGGTGCCGGTCGGCTCATCCGGCGCGGTGGCCGAGGAAATCGCGCCGGCGCTGAAGAAGGGCGCGATCCTCACCGATGTCGGCTCGACCAAGGCGTCTGTCATCGCGCAGATGCAGCCTTATGTCCCTGAAGGCGTCCATTTCATTCCCGGCCACCCGCTGGCGGGCACGGAAAAATCCGGCCCCGACGCCGGCTTCGCCGACCTGTTCGACAATCGCTGGTGCATCTTCACGCCGCTGCCCGATACCGACGCGGACGCGCTGGAGCGGCTGTCGGAGTTCTGGCGCCGCTGCGGCGCCAACATCGATACCATGGACCCGCAGCATCACGACATGACGCTGGCCATCGTCTCGCACCTGCCGCACATCATCGCCTACAACATCGTCGGCACCGCCGACGATCTGCAGTCGGTGACCAAGTCCGAAGTGATCAAATATTCGGCTTCCGGCTTCCGCGACTTCACGCGTCTTGCCGCTTCCGATCCGACCATGTGGCGGGATGTGTGCCTGCACAACAAGGACGCCATCCTCGAAATGCTGGCGCGGTTCTCGGAAGATCTGGCGTCCCTGCAACGCGCGATCCGCTGGGGGGACGGCGAAAAACTCTTCGACCTGTTCACCCGCACCCGCGCTGTGCGCCGCTCGATCATCGAGGCCGGCCAGGACATCGACGTGCCCGATTTCGGTCGCCAGGCCGTCGAGCATCCCGCGAAGGGCTAAGTCAGTTTCAGGCTGGCCAGGTCTGCGCAACCATGGCCAGCGTCTCGGCCCGGTTCGGCGCACCAAGCCTGCCGCCGAAGCGCAGGCATTTGAGCGCGGCGGCCGCACTGGCAAAGCGCAAAGCCTGCTCGACCGGCATGGCTTCCGCCAGCCCGACGGCGAAGGCGCCGTGAAAGACATCGCCGGCGGCCAATGTGTCGATCGCCTTGATCTTCGGTGCCGCGACATGGCGCACGCAGCCTGCGCGACGGTCGTGCCACCAACTGCCCGCCGCGCCGCCTGTCACTGCGACAAAAGCGTCGGTGCGGCTGGCGAGATCGGCGCAAGCCGTTTCCGGATCGAGCGCCTGGCCGCAGACAATGCGCGCCGCCGTTTCCGAAGCGACGATGTGCGTGGCGAGCGGCAACAGCTGTTCCAGGATCTGCAACGGTGCGGTATCGGCATCGAGGATTGCCGGCCGGCCGAGGGCGCGCGCCGCTCTCAGGGCAAGGGCTGCCGCACCTGGCCAGCGGACATCGACCAGTACGGCGTCGAATGCCGTGAGGTCGGCGACCGGCAAGGCTTCGGGATCGGCCTGGGCAAGCCCGTCATAGAACGGCACGATGATGCGCTCGCCATACGCGTCGACCAGGATCGAGGCCAGCGCCGAGCGGGCGCCTCTGACGCGGCGCACAAAGGTGCAATCGACGCCTTCGGCCTCGATGCCGGCGATGAGCTGGTCGGCGACGGCATCGTCACCCGCGCTCGCCCACAGCGATACCTCGGCCCCCAGGCGATGCGCGGCGCAGGCAGCACTCGTGGCCATGCCCGAGGCGATCTGGACGCCGTCGGAGGCAATGAACTTGCCTTGATGCACGGGCAGCGTCTCGACGCGCAGGATGGTGTCCAGCGTCAAAGCGCCAACGCTCAGCAGCTTCACGGGTCTTGCCATCGCAGCGCTATTCCACCGGCTTGATCTTGCCCAGCGGAATGAAGCCGAGCGAGGCCTTGCCCCTGACCACCTTCAGCGGCATCGACGGTTCGTTGCCGAGCACCGCCAGGGCAGCAAAGCCCTGCTCGATCTGGCTTTTCTGCTCGGGTATGGCGGCGCCGAGAATGGCCGCCACCGCCTTCGGGTCCTTCAGCCTGATCATCAGATCGGCGTTGATCAGGCCCTCGGCATCGACCGAGAGCGGTCCCGAAACGGTGACGCGCGCCGTCCCCGACGACAGGTCGAGGTTGCGGATTTCGATCGCCTGGCCACGAAGGCTCTTCACCTGCGTGCCGATCAACGCGACACCGTTCTTCAGCGTGACGTCGCCACTGGCATCGAGCGCCGGAAGCACGCGCCCGCCAATTGCGTCGGGGTCGATCTCGAGATCGCCGAAACTGCCGAGATAGTCGATATCCTCACCGTTGGGCTGCAACTGACCCGATGCCTTGCCGGCGCTGAACAGTTGCACCGGATCGGTGTCGTCGGCCGGGTCGGTCTGGCCGGAAAGGCCCTCTGCCTCCAGCGAAATCCGCTGCGGCAGCGGCCACCACAATTTGAAATTGGCCTGCAGATTGTCCCAGTCTATCCACAGCGGCACCATGTCCGGAACGGAGGTCCTGAGCGGGCCGCGCAGATTGGCAACCGGCGACAGAGGCTGGATGATCTGGGCGGCTGCGTTGAAACTGCCGGCTGAAGCCGCAATGTTCTTGGCATCGTCCTCATAGGCGAGGTTGTCGCAGGAGACGGTAAAGCTCAAGGGATAGCCGCTGACCTGGAGATTGCCGCAGCCGGCCTCGACGCCATTCTTGTTGAGCGTGGCAACCGCCTTGTCGGCTTCGCTCCTGACGCGGTCAGCCAGATAGAACCAGCCGCCGCTGTAGAGGGCGAACAGCACGACGATGAATGCTGCAAGCCAGACCACACGGCGACGTTTGTTCGGCTGGCGTTCGTCACTTGACGTCATGCTTTGGCTCTCGTTAACGCATGGGTGTTGCGGACGGGTAGGCGATTCCGCCAGGTAGACAGACGAATAGTTAGACGGGACGGGCGGAAAAAACACCGGTCCGGTTCGGTGTTGGCATCTTTTGCAATCAGGCGCGGCGATATGGGCGATTTTTGGGTGTTTGGCTATGGCTCGCTGATCTGGCGGCCGGGATTCGCGCATGTCGAAACACAGCGTGCCCGCCTGCATGGCTACCGGCGCTCGCTCTGCGTCTATTCCTTCGTGCATCGCGGAACGCGCGAGCGGCCGGGGCTGGTGCTCGGCCTCGACCGTGGCGGGTCCTGCGTCGGCCTCGCATTCCGCGTTCCCGGCGACTTGCACGACGAGGTCATGGCCTATCTTCGCGAGCGCGAACTGGTCACCAATGTCTATCTGGAGCGCATGCTCAAGATTCGCCTCGACGGGGGCGGTACGGTCGACGCGGTGGTCTACATTGTCGACCGCCACCACGAGCAATATGCCGGAGCGCTCGACGCGGCGGATGCGGCGGCCGTGGTGCGCGGCGCGGTCGGCCAGTCCGGCAACAACGAGGACTATGTGCTGAGCACGCTTGAGCATCTCGAGGCGTTGGGCATCCGCGACCACTGGCTGGAGGATGTCGCCAGGCAGGTCGCGCCTTTGTGAAGCTGGCTCTGCGGAAAAAGGCGGCCAGGCCTTTGACCTCGTTCAGGCAAGACCTAGGTTAGGCTCCGACTCTCAGCCCGCGGGCGCCATTTGCCCGCCCCAATCATCCCGGAGATACGCCTTGCAGAAACGTCGTCTCGGTCGCACCGACCTGTCCATCGCGCCGCTGGTTCTGGGCGGCAACGTCTTCGGCTGGACCGCCGACGAGAAAACCTCGTTCGACCTGCTCGACCGCTTCGTCGGCGCCGGCCTCAACGCCATCGATACGGCGGATGCCTATTCGCGCTGGGTTCCCGGCCACAAAGGCGGTGAATCGGAAAACATCATCGGCAAATGGATGAAAGACCGTGGCAATCGCGACAAGGTCGTGGTGATCACCAAGGTCGGTTCGGATATGGGGCAGGGGCACAAGGACCTGTCCGCCGCATACATCGAAAAGGCCGTCGATGCATCGCTGAAGCGGCTGCAGACCGAGTTTATCGATCTCTATCTGTCGCATTGGCCGGACCCTGCAACGCCCTATGAAGAAACGCTTGGCGCCTACGAGAAGCTGCTCGCCAAGGGCAAAATCCGCTATGCCGGCTGTTCGAATCTCGACGCCGGCCAGTTGCGTGCCGCACTCGATGTGGCGAGCTTGCGCAGCCTGCCGCGCTACGAGGTGCTGCAGCCGGAATACAATCTTTACGATCGCTCGTCCTTCGATGGGCCGTTGCGCGATCTATCCGTGGCCGAGGACATCGGCGTCATCACCTATTTCAGCCTGGCCAAGGGTTTCCTCAGCGGCAAATACCGCAGCGAAGCCGATCTCGGTCAAAGCCCGCGTGGCGGCGGGGTGAAGGACTATCTCAATGCGCGCGGCATGCGCATCCTTGCGGCACTCGACGCGGTTTCATCAAGGCATTCGGCCAAGCAGGCGGAAGTGGCGCTTGCCTGGGTTATCGCTCGGCCGGGCGTCACCGCGCCGATCGCCAGCGCCACCAAGCCTGAACAGATGGACAGCCTGATCAGGGCAGCGTCGCTGAAACTGACCGCCGACGACATGGCCGAACTCGACAGAGCGAGCGGCTGAAGCTCAGTCGCGACGCCTCGCACGAACGTCCAAGACGCCCCTCTGGTCCTGCCATACCGTCTCTTCGCGCAAGGCAGGACAGAGGATAAAATGGCTGAGCCGCTTCTTTCGCAGCCGGATTTTTGGGGACAACTTCTCGCGCTGATGCTTGCCGCCCTGGTGATCATGGGCAGCCCGGGACCGGCGACGATAAGCGTTACCGCCGTTGGCGCTGCCTTCGGTTTGCGCCGCTCGCTGGGTTATGCCTGGGGAATCATACTGGGCACGATCGCCGTGCTTCTGGTTGTCGCGACCGGGGTCGTGGCGGTGCTCACCGCGATGCCGAGGCTGGCGCCGTTGCTGGCTTTCGCTTCCGCGGCCTACATCCTCTATCTCGCCTTCAAGATCGCCACGGCGCCGCCCATGGCAGCACGCGGCGCCGAGGCTTCGTGTCCAACATGGCTGGCTGGATTCCTTCTCGCGGTCGCCAATCCAAAGGCCTATGTGGCGATCGCCGCCGTGTTCGCCGGTGCTTCGTCCAAACAGGGCGCCACTGAGCTTGGTCCATGGCTGAAGCTGACGGCTCTCGCCCTGATGATCGTTGCCATCCATGCTCTGTGGCTTGTCGTGGGAGCATCGTTCGCGCGCTTCCTGCGCCGGCCGGCGGCCTCGCGGATCATCAATCTGGTCTTTGCCGCGACGCTGGTGTTGACCACCACGCCGGCCGTGTTCGGTTGAGAACTGTCGGCCGGAGACTTCCGATTCAGGCTTTGGTTCTTTCAGCCGCGTCCAGCTCTTGCAGCCTTTTCACCGCTGTCGGAGGCAAGGCAGGCGGGCTCGGACCGCGCGCCACATCAATCAGGAATTGGTCGCAGGCAGCCTCGGTCTCGCCGATCAGCCGGGCCATGAATTCGTCCTTGCTCAAGCCGGGCGGGATCGGCGGCAGGAAGCGTGCCTTGATGGTGCCGGGGTAGCGCAGGAATTTCCGGCGCGGCCAGTACAGGCCGGCGACATGGGCAACCGGCACCACCGGAACGCCAAGCTGCGCATAGATTTCGACGATGCCGTATTTGTAGGCCGGTTCGTCGCCCGGTGCCCGGCGTGTGCCCTCGGGATAGATGATCAGCTGGCGAGGGTTGCGCGCCATCTCCTCCTTGGTCGCGGCGACCACGGCCTTCAGCGCCTTCGAGCGGCTGCCGCGGTGAACCGGGATCATCCGCATCTTCATGATGTACCAGCCGAAGAACGGGATCCAGGTCAGCTCTCGTTTCAAGATGTAGAGCGGGTCCTGGAGGAAGGGGAAGAAGGCGATCGCGTCCCAGAACGACTGGTGCTTGGGCGCCAGGATGAACGAGCCTGCTGGCAGGTTTTCCTGGCCAGTGATGTCGCTCTTCGTTCCAGCGATCTTGTCGAAGAGCCACATCGAGGTGCGCGACCAGAATTTCGGCACGAACCAGGCGCGGTGACGGGGCGACAGGAAATAATAGGGGGTCCAGAGGATCATCTGGACGATCAGGTTGACGTAGAAGACGAAATTGAACGTCAGCGATCTGGCATAGAGCATGGGGGAGGCCCGGTGAGGAGGTGAGCGTTGGTTACACCAAGCGCGGGGAAAAAGGAAATGGCCGCAGGGCGCCTTGACCGACGAAGAAAGCGGTCGCCGATTGGGGAGACCCGGTTCCGCTACTTCAGCCGCGCCAGCCGCTCCTTCAGGCGCGGGCCGGCAAAATCGAGGAAGGCACGCAGCTTCACCGGCAGCAGGCCATGGCCCGCATGCACCAGGCTTACCGGCCATGGATTTGGCTCGAACTCCTCCAGCAGGACGCGCAGCATGCCGGACCGCAGCGCGGCCTCGATCTGGTAGGAGAGCACTTTTGTGAGCCCGACGCCGGCAATCGCCGCATCGATGGCCGCTTCGGCGGTGTTGACCTGAAGCCGTGAATGGACCTGAACCGGGATTTCTGCCTTGCCCTTGATGAAGCTCCAGGTGGCGGCGGAAGCAAGTCCCTCAAAGGTGATGCAATCGTGTGTTTCCAGATCTTCCGGGGTGATCGGCGTGCCGTGTTCAGCCAGATAGGCGGGGCTGGCGCAAACGACGCGGCGGATCGCGCCGACGCCCATGGCGACCAGGCTCGAATCGGGCAACCGGCCGATGCGGATGGCGAGGTCGAAATGGTCCTCGACCAGCTGGGTTATGCGGTCTGCCAATATCAGGCGGATGTCCACGTCGGGATAGGCTGCGAGAAAGCCGGTGACGACCGGCAGCACGTGCAGGCGGCCAAAGACGACCGGCGCGGTGATGGCCAGTTCGCCGGTCGGAGCACTGTATTCGCCGGCTGCCGTGCGTTCGGCCTCGCCGACGTCGTCGAGGATGCGGCGGCAGGCGGCAAGATAGGTCTGGCCGGCATCGGTCGGTGTCAGCCGTCGCGTCGAGCGATTCAGGAGACGTGTGTTCAGATGGCGCTCGAGATCGGAAATCTTGCGGCTGACCGTCGCCAGCGGAATGCCGAAACGGCGGCTGGCCGCGGAAAGGCTGCCGGCCTCCACCGCGGCGACAAAGAGCGACATGGCTTCGAGACGATCCATAACTTCTTCCGGAAAATGGAAGGATGAGTTGCAAATATGCCATCTGCATTGGAAGGATGGAAGGCTTTATATTGGGTATCGGCCTGCCTGCAGCATGGCCTCGCAAAGGAGTTGCCATGTCCGAAGCCCGGCCGCCACTGCCGCCCTTCACCGCAGAGACATCAGCGCAAAAGGCGCGCATGGCCGAGGACGCCTGGAACTCCCGTGATCCGGCACGGGTCGCGCTTGCCTACACAATGGACAGTCGCTGGCGCAACCGGGCCGAATTCCTGCAAGGGCGCGATGCCATCCAGGCGTTCCTGACACGCAAATGGAGCCGCGAGCTTGACTATCGTCTGATCAAGGAGGTCTGGGCCTTCCACGGCAACCGCATCGCCGTGCGCTTCGCCTATGAATGGCACGACGACAGCGGTTCATGGTTCCGCAGCTACGGCAACGAGAACTGGGAATTCGACGAACATGGACTGATGCGCCTGCGCATCGCCAGCATCAACGACCTGCCGATCGGCGAGGCTGACCGCAAATATCACTGGCCGCTCGGCCGGCGGCCGGACGATCACCCAACACTGTCGGAACTCGGGCTTTAGAGCAATTCCAGGAGGCTTTCGATGAACGCGCATGCTTTCACCAGCGACGTCGCCTTCACGCCGACCGTCAAGGCGATCCAGGCACGCAAGGGCTCGCGTCAGTCCTATGCCCGCGTCGAGGAGCGTGGCGGCTGGCAAGCTGTCATCACCCCTGACCTTGCCGCCTTCATCGAGATGCAGACCAGCGTTTTCCTGTCGACGGCCAATGGCGATGGCCAGCCCTACATCCAGCATCGCGGCGGACCCGCCGGCTTCCTCAAGGTGCTGGATGAACACACGATCGGCTTCGCGGATTTTGCCGGCAACCGGCAGTTCATCACGCAGGGCAATCTGGCCGACAATCCAAGGGCGTTCCTGTTCCTGATCGACTATATGCACCGCCAGCGCATCAAGATCTGGGGCACGGCGCGGGTCTCGAGAGTGACGCCGAGTTGATGGCGAAACTGATGCCGCAAGACTACAAGGCGCGCCCCGAGCAGGTCATCCTGTTCACGGTCTCGGCCTGGGATGCCAATTGCCCGCAGCATATCCCGCAACGGTTCGAGGCGGCCGACGTGGCGGCGGCACTCGAAGAGCGGGACAAGCGTATCGAACGCCTTGAGCAGGAGATCGCACGGCTCAGGGGAAATTCGGGCGCGGCCGCAGGGGAATAATCAGCCGCCGGCCGCGGTTTCGGCCAGTGCGATGCCGTTAGGCGTCGGCTTGACCGGCACGATGCCGCGCGCCAGCGCCAGCAGATATTTGTTGTATTCGGTGAACAGCACGCGCAATGCCCGCGGCTTGGTCAGCCAGCCGCCATTGTCGAGGTTGGAATTGACCACCGGATAGGGCTCGAGCTTGGCGCCATGCAGCAGCCTGCCCATTTCCAGCAGGCTGCGGGGCATGTGATAATTGTTGGTGACGAGGATCACCGTGCCATAGGCGTGGCTCTCGACCCATTTGGCGCTTTCCTCCGCATTGCCGATCGTATCGAGCGCGGCGCGGTCGATGTCGACGCAACAGGAAAACAGCTTCTTGTCGCCGCCGGTCGCTGACTGCAGCTGGCGACGGCTGGCCGAAGGGTGCACGCCGCTGATCAGCAGCCGTTCGCCCTTGCCGGACGCCAGCAGATCCATCGCCGCATCGAGGCGGGATTGGCCGCCGGTCAAGACAATGATCGCGTCCGCCCTGGCCGGATTGGCGGGCGTCGTCAGATGGCTTACCTTGTTGGCGAACCAGCCGAAACCGCCGGCAAACAACGTAGCGAGGATGAGCAGAGACAGAGCCGAGAGGCGCAACGCGGCTCTTAGACGGCTCACAGCGCGGCGGTCATGCGAACGGGCAACCACCACTGGCATCTGCCCAGCCGTACCGGTCGAATCCCGCGCGTCCATCGCCATATGGTTAATCCTGAAATGCGGCTTTGGGTAGGTAAAAGACGCACTTTGCGTTACGTGAATTCTCCATCCGTGATCACCCTGTTTTATCCATGGCGTTGTCCCAAAACCGGTTCCCACTTTTGGGCGACATGAATTAGCCTGCATCCGGTTGGCGGACATCGATGTCGCTGAGATAGGCAACCACGGTGGCGTGGGACGTGGCAGCCGTCAGTCCGCCGATCACCAGCACCATCAACACGACACCGAGATAGCCTGCCGAACCGATGGCGAAATTGCCGAACAGGGCGGTCGCCTGGTCGGCCTGCGGCGTCGCCATATTGCGCGACGACCACCAGGAAAAGACGATGAACACGAGCACTGCGGCGGCACCGCCAGCCGCTGCTCCCTTCATGCCGGTGACCAGGAAATGCCGGCGGAATTCGCGCGCGATGAAGCGTGCCTCGGCGCCGACGAAATGCAGCACCTCGATGATGTGACCGTTGCCGGCCATGGCTCCGCGCGTCGCGAACACCACGGTCAGCACGGTCGCCGACAGCATCAGCGCCAGCACGGCAATGCCGATGGTCACCGTCGTGCGGGCCATCGCCACCAGCCGGTCGACCCAGGTGCGGTGATCGTCGAGCGATGCGCTCGGCAGTTTCGGCGTGATCGCGGCGCGCATGGCGGCGAAATCGGGCGGGCTGTTCTCGTCGATGGTGACGATAATCAGGCGCGGCACGGGTAATTCGTCGATGTTGAGCCCCGAGCCCAGCCAGGGCTCAAGGAGCCTCGCGGTCGCCTCGCGGTCGATGATCCGGGTCGTCTTGACGCCAGGGAATTCACCGGCGATCTGGGAGGCCTGGGTAAGGGCTGCTTCCATGTCGAGCCCGTCGACCGGCTTGATCTGGATGGTCGCCTCGCGCGAAATCTGGTTCTCCCAGACGGACGCTGTGTCGCGCACCAGCGTCACCGCGCCGAAAGTCAGGCAGGACAGGAAGGTCATGATGGCGATGACCAGGACCAGTGCCCGGCCAGCGATGTTCTGCGCCGGCACGATCGGCGCCATCCTGCGCTGGGCGCGGGGCTTTGCCTCGGTCGCCTCGGCGTCCTGCTCCCGTTCCACAAAATGTTCGGCGGACAGTTCAGTCATAGATGTCCAGCCTTCCGCCGGCCAGGATCATGCGGCGCGCGTCGACCTGTTCCATCAGGCCAAGGTCGTGGGTGGCGATCACCACCGCGGTGCCGAGCCGGTTGAGCTCGATGAACAGCCGCAGCAGGCGTCGCGCCAGCGGCGGATCGACATTGCCGGTCGGTTCGTCGGCGAGCAGGATTTCCGGCTGCTCGATCAGCGCCCGCGCGATCGCCGCGCGCTGCTTCTCGCCGCCGGACAGAACCGGCGGCAGCACGTGCATGCGCTCGCCCAGCCCGACCCACTTCAACAACTCGGTGACATCGGTGCGGTAGCTCGCCTCCTCGCGCCCGCGCACGCGCAGCGGCAGCGCGACGTTCTCGTAGGTGGTCATGTGGTCGAGCAGGCGAAAATCCTGGAACACCACGCCGATGCGGCGGCGCAGATGCGGCAATTCGGTGCGCGAGATGCGCGAACGGTCCTTGCCAAAGATGGTGATCAGCCCGCGCGTCGGCTTCAGCGACATGAACAGCAGGCGCAGCAAGGTCGTCTTGCCGGCGCCCGAAGGCCCGCTCAGGAACTGGAAGGAGCGCTCCGGTATGTGCAGGGAGATGTCGCGGAGGATTTCCGGACCCATGCCATAGCGGAGGCCGACATTTTCGAAACGAATCAATTTCGACGACCTGAATTTCGGCACGGCGGCGAGCCGGCCTGTTCTAGATAAAGACCATCGGCCGGCATGGTTAACCGGCGGTTAATTTCTGGGCTGTTTCGGCTCGTCACGAGGGCTCCGGTGGGGAAGCGTTAACCATTTGTGTTTACGCAAAAGAAACGAAAAGCGAACACGTGCTGCAATGCTGGGGCCATGATGGCTGACGATCGAACCGCGCGCCCGGTTTCCGGCGAAATCATGACCGATCCGGCGGCAATTGCCGCAGCGGACAGGTTCATGCGTGGTTCGGCCGCCGACATCGTCGATGCCGACTACGTGGTGATGCCGCGCCTTGCGCCTGCGGTGGAAAGCGTTTCGCCGCTGCCGCGCGCGATCGTCACGCCGCCCATCGAAGGCATGGACATGCTGCGCAAGCCCGAAGCCTCACCGGAGCGGCTACCGGCCTCGCGCGGCGGACCGATCTTCTGGGTCGCTGGTATCGGCGCTGCCTTGGCCGCGTTCTGGGTCTCCGGCGGGCACGCGCTGGTGCGCCAGGCGCCGTTCCTGTCCAGCGCGCAGGCGTCGGCGCTCAGCATTTCGGGCGTCACGTCACGCGTCGACGCTACCGGGCCGAACGCCGCACTGTTCGTCGATGGCGAGGCCGTCAATGACGGTGCGAAACCGACGCAGTTGCCGCCGCTTGAAATCCGGGTGACTGGCAATGACGGGCAGACCACCCGCTATACGTTGGGGACATCCGGCCGCTCGCTGGCCTCTGGCGAAAGATTCGGCTTTGCCAGCCGGCTCGACGTGCCTAGAAACGGTGTGAAGACCGTGTCGGTCACTTTCGCCGAATAGGCGATCACCGGGGAAGACCATCAATGCCCATCGTACGCGGCAAGGACATCGAGGTTCTGTTTTCAGCATCGGCGATCGCGCGGCGCAATCTGGAACTCGCCAAGGAGATTGCCGGCCACGACTATCACGATCTGCTGGTGATCTCGGTCCTGAAGGGCTCGTTCATCTTCGCCGCAGATCTCATCCGCGCCATGCATGATGTCGGCCTGTCGCCGGAGGTCGAATTCATCTTCATCTCCAGCTATGGCGCCGGCACCAGCAGCGGCGAGGTGAGGGTGCTGCGCGAAATCGACAATGAGGTCGCCGGCCGCGACGTGCTGCTGATCGACGACATTCTCGAATCGGGGAAGACGCTGAGCTTTACCCGCGAGCTGATGTTGTCGCGGGGCGCCAAGAGCTGTTCGATCGCCGTGCTGCTCGACAAGCGCATGCGCCGCCAGACCGAGCTCAATGCCGACTATGTCGGCTTCGACTGCCCCGACTATTTCGTTGTCGGCTACGGCATGGATGTCGCGCATGCTTTTCGCGAGTTGCCGTTTGTCGGTGTCGTCAAAGGGGATGTCTGAGCGGCATCAAAAAGGTTTGCTGATGCTTAGAGCGGTTCGCCGCTTCACGAAAACGCCGAACCGCTCTAGTTTTTTGTTTTGACGCAATTCCCAAGGGAAAGCGCTATGCGCTTTTCCCGGAAAACCGTCTCACACTTTTCCTGAATTGCTCGGGGGCTTTCAGGAAAAGTCAACTTTTCGCGGCCAAATATGCCGGCCATGGCAAAGCTTCTGATCGTCGAGGACGATGAGTCCGTCCGCACCCTGGCCGCCCGCGCGCTTGAACGCGCCGGGCACACAATCGATATCGCGGCGGACGGCGCGCAGGGGCTTGCGCAGATCAAGGCAGCGCGTGGCGGCTACGATCTGGTCGTCTCCGATATCCGCATGCCGGAGATGGACGGCATCGAGATGGCGATCGCGGCGGCAGCATTGTTTCCGGCGATGAAGATCGTGCTGATGACCGGCTATGCCGACCAGCGCGAGCGCGCCGAGGAGTTGAACGGCATCATCCTCGATGTCGTGCAGAAGCCCTTCACGCTGGCCGAAATCCGCTCGCGCGTCGAACGGGCGCTGATCTGCTTCGCCTGATCAGGCTGGATCGGTGGCAGCGAGCACGGGTGGGGGGCTTTTACGCCGTTCGGTGTTGAGCGCCAGCAGGCCGGCGCCGATGATCAAGGCGGCACCGATGACGGTCGTCGACCGCGGCACCTCGGCGAAGAACAGGAAACCCCACAGCGGCGACCACAGGATGCCGGTGTATTCGAAAGTGGCAACGCGGTTGGCCTGCGCCATCCGGTAGGCCTGCGACAGCAGGATCATGCCGGCGGAGGCGACGAAACCGCAGGCCGCCATCTTGAGAAAATCGGGCAGCGTCGGCCACAGCCAGGGCCGTACCAGGAATTCCAGGCTCGGGTGGACGGCGTGGGTGATGCCGGCCAGGTGAAATGCCCCGGCAACCACGGCGGCGCCGACCAGATAGGCGCCGTTCTGATAGAAGGCCATGACGGTGGACGATTCAGTATCGCCGATCTTGCGGGCCATCAGCTGCGAAAAACCATAGAGCGCCGCCGAGCCCAGCGACAGCAGCGCTGCCCAGTCGAACAGCCCTGCGCCGGGACGCAGCATCACGAGGACGCCGAACAAGCCGATCAGCACGGTTGCCAGTGTCTGCCAGGAGACGCGCTCGCCAAGGTACGGCCCGGCCAGCACCATGATGAACAGCGGCGCCATGAAATAGAGCGCCACCGCATCGGCAAGCGGCAAGGCGGCGATGGCCAGGTAGTACATCGTATAGGAGGTGAACTGGATGAAGGCGCGCACCGTCAGCATGCCGAATCGCTTCGACTGGATCGCCCGCAGGCCGACGTCGGCATGGACCAGAACGATCAGGATCGGCAGGGCGACGATCGAGCGGATCGCCATCACCTCGGTCACTGGATAGCCGCTCGACACGGCTTTGACGAGCGGATCCTGCAGCGAAAAGATCAGCACGCCGAGGCACAGGCTCAGGATGCCGCCCACCATCCGATTCTGCATCTGCATCCAGGCTCCTGCGCGTACGGTCCGAAGCTGTCGCCTGCGGCGTAAAAAGAACCCGCCACCGTTTCGGGCAGCGGGCACGAGTGAGGACTCTTGATTGGTCCGCGGCTGATTTCGCAGCCGCATATCCAATGGGTGAGGCGACTATCGTCCGCCATTTGACATGTTGCAAACGAATTGGAATGATGCCAGCAATCAAATTCCCTTATGGCGGATTTCATGCGGCCGACCCTCGACAGCGATCTCCTGCGCACCTTCGTGGCGATTGCCGAGACCGGCAATTTCACCAAGGCGGCGGAGCAGGCCGGCCGCACCCAGTCCGCGGTGTCGATGCAGATGAAGAAGCTCGAAGAGCTGATCGGCGCCAGCCTGTTCGAGCGCGGTTCGCGCGGCGTCGCGTTGACGCGGCGCGGCGGCGAACTCATCGTCAACGCCCGCCGCATTGTCTCGCTGCTCGACGAGACGTCGGCATCGATGGCGGCAGCGCCGCTTGGCGGGCCGGTCCGCATCGGCATTCCGGAGGAATATGGCCACGCCATCCTGTCGCGCGCGCTCGGCGCTTTTTCGAAGCGTCATACGCAGGTCGAGGTCACCGTGCGCTATGCCCATTCCGGGGCGCAGATGGCGGCGCTCGCTGCCGGCGAGCTCGATCTGTGCGTGGTGTTCGAATGGCAGGATCCTGCCGGCGGCGAAGTGCTGATGCAGGACCCGACCGTGTGGGTGACGTCGACCCTGCACCATATGCATGAGGAACAGCCGGTGCCGATCGCGCTCTACAACCGGGCCGGCTGGTGCAAGGACTTTGCCATCAAATCACTGGAGCAGCGCGATCTTGCCTATCGTGTCGCCTATACCAGCGACACCACCGGCGGCCTCAAGCTCGCCGTCACCTCCGGACTGGCGATCGCGCCGATTTCGCGCAGCAACATTCCGGACGGCTGTCGTGAACTGACCACGGCAGACGGATTCGGCGCCATCGATTCCTCGAACGTGGTGATGCACCGCAACCCGAATGCGTCAGGCGAGGCGATCGACGGCATGCAGGATGCTATCCGCGAAGCCTTCGTCAACAGGCTCAGTCAGCCGGCGGCATCCTCGTAGAAATGCAGCCTGTTGCCGAACGGATCGGCGACCGATATCTCGCGGGTCTTCCAAGGCGTCTCTTCCACGCCCGGCCTGGCGAAGCGGTAGTTTTTGCCAATCAGTTCGCCATGAAGAGCCGTGATGTCCTCGACCTCGATGCGCACGGCGATGCCGGGTGCACCGTCGCCGTGATGTTCGCTGAGATGCAGAACACAGCCGTCGCGGCCGACCGCCATGTAAAGCGGCGCGTCGTCGGCGAAGCGATGTTCCCACTGCACCTCGAAGCCGAGGAAGCCGACGTAGAATTCACGTGCCTTGGCAATGTCGAAGATGCGCAGGATGGGTGTGACGGCGCCAAGTCTGGGCATGGTGGTGCAACCGTGCGAGAGGGTTTTCAGGTGGGATGGCGGACGGCAATCCCTTTGTTTTATAGCAATTCCGGACGGAAAACCGCTTCATAATTTTCGTGGAATTGCTCTATTTCAGCTCGAGCAGCCGTTCCAGATAGCTGCGTTCAATGTCAGGGCTGAGCGCATTGCCGAGCCGCTTGCGGATCGCTTCCAGTATCTGGCGGGCACGCTGCACGTCGATCTCGTCGGGCACCTTCACCGAATCGCCGAAGTCGGGACCCGTGCTGGCGCGTGGCCGGCCGAGCGGATCACGATCGGCGTTCTGCTGGCGGCCGCCTTCCTCGCCGCCGCCCTGGTCGCCTTGCATGGCCTGCATCTGCTTCATCATGTCCTTGGCGCCCTTGCGCAGCGCTTCCAGCGCCCGGCCCTGATGACCGACGGCCGCATCGCCTTCGCCCTCGCCGAGTGCCTGTTCGGCATTGCCCATGGACTTGCCGGCCTCGCCAAATCCTTCATTGGGCTCCATACCCATGCCTTCGAGGCCTTTCTTCAGCTGCTCGAGGTCGCTTTGCAGTTGGCCCTGGCCCTGCTGCAGCTGTTTCAGCGCATCGGCGAATTCCTGGGGTGTCATCGGCTTTTGCCGGGCGAGCGGATCGCGGTCTTCGCCGACGCCGGGTCTGTCCTCATCCTGGCCGCCTTCGCCGAGCTGCTCGTCACGGTTCTGCCCGCGCTGGCGCTCGCCACGCTGCATCTGATCCATGCGGAAGGTTTCGTTCATCATCTCCTGCTGACGTCGCAGGATCTCGCCCAGCTTGTCCATCTGCTGGCGCATCTCGCTGTCCTGCTGGCCGCCTTGCTGCTGACGGCCGGCTTGCAGATTGTTCATCATGTCCTGCAGTTGCGACAGCAGTTGCTGGGCCTTGTCGCGATCTCCGGACTTCGCCAGGTTTTCGATCTGGTCCATCATGCGATCGATGTCGCTCTGGCGTAGTTCCTGGCCGTTCTGCTGCATCTGCGGGGCGTTGGGATTCTGCTTGGCGCGCTCCGCGAATTCCTGCAGGAACTGGTTCATCGCCTCGCGCAGTTCCTTCATCGCCTTTTCGATTTCAGCGTCGCTGGCGCCATTCTTGATGGCGTCCTGCAGCGCCTGTTGCGCTTGGCGCAGCCGCTTTTCGGCGGCCGAAAGATTGCCTTCCTCGATGCCGAGCGCGATTTCCCAGAGATAGGAGACCTCGCTGCGCAATTGATCGTCGCTCTCGGCCATCTTCAGCCGGGTGCGGGCACTCATAATGGCGAGGTAGTGGGACATATTGTCGAACGTGTCTTCCGGCCGCAGCGTGATGGCGTCCATCAGGTCGAGCACGCGCGGCTTGGCGTTGGCGTCGAGCGCCAGCAGGCGGCGCTGTTCGATCACGGCGCGTGCCAGCGGATTGGCGAAAGGCCGCTCCGGCATCAGCAGCGTCTTGGTTTGGCTCGATGCGGTGTGCCCGGCATCGTCGGTGGCGACCAGCGTCAGCTTAATGCTGCTGCCGGCCCAGACATGCTCGGTCAGGTCCTTGGAGGTCCTGGCGGCGTTCGACTTGCCGCCGCGGCGCGGCAGCGTCAGCGGCATTTCAGGTGCACCGTACAGCGGACGCGCATTCGGCGCCTGCGGATCGGCGAGCGCGAACACCGCCTTGGCGGTGGCGGCGCCATAGTCGTCGTCGATTTGGTAGTTTAGCTCGAAGGCGCCATTGGCGGCGCGCTTGGGCTCGCCGACGAAGCGGATCTGCGGCGGCTTGTCCGATATGACCGCGAAGGCCCAGCGGCCGAGCTGTTCCTCGCCCGACGTCAGCGTCAGCGTGCCGTCGCCGGTCAGCTTGCTGGTGAACTGGCGCACCTTGGACGGCGTCGCCGGGCTTGCAGCCGGCTTGGCGGCGGTCTGCGGCGCAGCGGGGTCGATGACGCGGGCGTTGCCATTCTTGTCGGCATAGCCGAGCGTTTCCTCGCCCGAGCCGCCCGTCACGCGCAGCGAAACGTCGCTGCCTTCGGGAACCGTAAAGGTCGGGATCGCCTGGTTTGCGTCGGCGGTCAAGAAGATCGGCGGCTTGCCGGTATAGGCCGGTGGCGTCACCCATGCATCGATGCGCGGCGGCACGATATCGCGCGTCCCATGGGCATTGAAGCCGTCGCTGATCCTGCCGCCCGTCAGTCCGAAGGAGAAGGCGAAGGCGGTAACGAGCAAAAGGGCCGCCACCGCGCGCAGCCCCCAGGGGTCGCGCTCCGGCACGCGTGTGCGCGGCAGGTCGGCGCCAAGGTTGTCGAGCTTTCCAGCCATGCGCTTCTGGTGTTCGCGCCACAGCGCCTGCGAGAAGCTGCTTTCCCTGCCGCTGGGCCGGTCGGTCTGCACCAGCACCGGGCTGTGCAACAGTTGATTGGCGGCCTCGATGCGGCGGTCAATTTCGGCGGCGCCCGGCAGGCGGAAGAAGCGCAGCGGATAGAGCGCGGCCAGTGCCGCTATGGCAAAAGCAGCGATCAGGCCGATGCGCGCCATATCCGGCAGCCGGGAGAACAGCCCGAGCCAGGAGATGCTGAGGAACAGGCTGGCGACTATGACGAGCGGAAGCAGCAACGGCCAGCCGCGCTCGACCATCATCGAGACCCGCGTCGCCAGCCGGCTCATGGCCAGGCGCCCGGCGAGGCCGCGATCGCTGCTGAGGGTGGGTCGTTGCGTCATCGGCCCTTCCTTGAGCCTATTGCATCCCGAAAACCGGGATGCGGCCCTATCCCTTTGAGCATGATCTGTTCCGAAAGGGATTTCACTTTTCGGGATCATGCTGTGGAGCGGGCAGGATAGCCCGACGCCTCACGACTCAAAGAATACCAGCAAACACGGCAAAGGCGAGGCAGTTCGGAAAAACGTGAAGTGGCCGCTATCGTTCCATCCTGCATACCCTTCAGAAGTTGGTGGGCCCCTTTAGAAGGTAGCGGGGTCTGCATTCGCCCCGCAGACCAGTACGGCGACCCGTTCGCCCGCCGCCGGCGCATAGCGGCCGGACAGGACCGCGGCAAAGGCGGCCGCACCTCCCGGCTCGGAGATGATGCGAGCCCGGTTCCACAGCGCCTTCTGCGCGGCGATGATGTCGTCGTCACTGACCAGGATCGAGCGTTCGACAAAGGCCTCGGCGATCGGGAACATCATTTCGCCGACGCGCTTTGGCGCCAGCGAATCGGCGGCGATGCCCTCGGCCGGTGCGTCGACGGGGTGTCCGGCCTCGAAGGCGCGATGCAGCGTCGGCGCTCCTTCCGGCTCGACGGCGATGATGCGGATGCGGCCGGCAAACCAGGCAGCGATGCCGCCGATCAGGCCGCCGCCGCCGACAGCGACCAGCAGCGTGTCGATCTTAGGCAAATCGCTCTCGATTTCGAGCCCGAGCGTGCCTTGGCCGACGAGCGTTTCCTCCTGGTTGAAGGCATGAATCTGCAAGGCGCCGGTTTTCTCGGCGAAACGTTCGCTGGCCGCCAACGCCTCGGCATAGCGGGCGCCGCCGACGATCAGCTCGGCGCCGTAGCTGCGGATCCGTTCCAGCTTGGCCGCCGGGCTCACCTCGGGAACGAAGATGGTCGCCTTATGGCCCAGCCGCATGGCGGCATAGGCGACGGCCGCGCCATGGTTGCCGCCCGATGCCGCGACGACACCGGCGTCGGGAACCGGCCGCTCCAGGAGATTGGTGAAAGCGCCGCGCGCCTTGAACGAGCCGGAATGCTGCAGGCATTCGAGCTTCAGGTCGACGGCCAGCGGCGGCCGGTCGAAGTCGGCCATGTCGACGCGCAGCACCGGCGTGTGCCTGATATAGGGGCGGATGCGCGGTTCCATCGCGGCAATGCGCTCGCGTGTGACGGTGATGCCGTTCGTCATGATTCGCTCCCTGTGACGGGTAGGTGTGTTTCCGGCGCTTCTATGCAAGCCAGTCGGGCATGGAATCCAACCCAATCAGGTCGTCATAGGTCGGGCGTGGGCGCACGACGTGGAACCGGTCGCCGTCGACCAGCACCTCCGGCACCAGCAGGCGGGTGTTGTAGGTGCCGGCCTGCACCGCGCCATAGGCGCCCGCGGTGGAGACGGCAATCAGATCGCCGGCCTTCAGCCTGGGCAGATCGCGGTCCAGGCCGATATAGTCGCCGGTCTCGCAGACCGGGCCGACCACGTCGACCATCATGCGCGGCGTATCGGCCGGCGGCTGCACGACCGGACGAATGTCGTGGAAGGCATCGTAGAGCGTCGGCCGGATGAGATCGTTCATTGCGGCGTCGACGACGAGGAAGTTCTTGGCGTCGCCTTCCTTTACGAAGATCACTTCCGAGACGAGGATGCCGGCATTGCCTGATATCAGCCGGCCAGGCTCGAACATCACCTTCAGCCCGAGCTTGGTGACATGCTTCCTGACGATCTGGGCATAGGCGTCGGGCAGCGGCGGCGGGTTGTTGTCGATGCGGTAGGGAATGCCGAGCCCGCCGCCGACATCGATATGCTCGATGGCATGGCCGTCCGCCCGCAGCGCGCCGACGAGATCGACAAGCAGGGCGAAGGCATCGTCGAAGGGCTGCAGCTCGGTGATCTGGCTGCCGATATGGGTATCGATGCCGGTGATCCTGATGCCGGGAAGCTTTGCCGCGCGGGCATAAACCTGCCGCGCCCGCTGCCACGGGATGCCGAACTTGTTCTCGGCCTTGCCGGTGGAGATCTTCTTGTGGGTCTTGGCGTCGACGTCGGGATTGATGCGCAGCGAGATCGGCGCCACCTTGCCAAGGGCAGTGGCCCGCGCCGACAACAGCTCGAGTTCAGGCTCGGACTCGACGTTGAAGCAGAGGATGCCGGCGGCAAGGGCAAAGTCCATTTCGCGCGCGGTCTTGCCGACGCCCGAAAACAGGATCTTGCCGGCCGGAATGCCGGCGGCCAGCGCCCGGCGCAATTCACCTTCCGAAACCACGTCGGCGCCGGCGCCGAGCTTGGCCAGCGTCCGCAGGACGGCCTGGTTGGAATTGGCCTTCATGGCGTAGCAGACAAGCGTGTCGAGCCCGGCAAAGGACTGGGCAAACACTCGGTAGTGCCTGGTCAGGGTGGCCGTCGAATAGCAGTAGAATGGCGTGCCGATCTGTGCTGCGATATCTGGTATCGCCACGTCCTCGGCATGGAGCACGCCGTCGCGGTAGTCGAAATGGTTCACGAGAGTGGTTCCGGAAGTTGGGGCGCGATGAGATCGGGTTGGAAGGCCCGGCTCTCGTCGGCTCTAGATCAGCGGGTCGAGGATGAATTTCTTGTCCTTGACCGGTTTTTCCGGCTCCGGCGGCACGGGCTGGTGGGCCTTCGAGGCATCCTTGCGCGCCTGTACGGCCGCCTCATAGGGCGTGTCGAGAGCGCCCCTCCTGCCGCAGGCCGAAACGGCCGCGATCGCAACCAGCAGCGTCAGCGTCACCAAAATCCTGCTTCCGGTCATCGATCCATCCGTCCGAAACGTTTGTCAGCCGCCGCTTTTAGCCGAGTTCTCGGCGCATTGCACCCCGAGATATTGCCCGTCGCAATATCCGGGATATTACTGCTCGCAATATCCGGCATTACGCTTTCGCCAGCCGCTTTTTCCAGGCGCGGATCTGCTTCCTCACTTCCGACGGCGCGGTGCCGCCGAAACTGATGCGGCTCTTGACCGAGTTCTGCACCGCCAGCACCGAAAATATGTCGGCCGTTATGCCGGAATTGATCGACTGCAAATCCTCCAGTGAAAGCCTCTCCAGCCCCACCTTCTTGTCTTCGGCCAGCGCCACCGCCCGGCCGGTGACATGATGCGCTTCGCGGAACGGCAGGCCGAGCGTGCGCACCAGCCAGTCGGCAAGGTCGGTTGCTGTCGCGTGGCCGGAGCCGGCGGCCTTCTTCATCGCGGCAGCGTTGACCGTCATGTCCGAGACCATGCCGGTCATCGCCGCCAGCATCAGATCGAGCGTCTCGGCGGCGTCGAACACCGATTCCTTGTCTTCCTGCATGTCCTTGCCATAGGTCAAAGGCATGCCCTTCATCACCGTCAGCAGGCCGACCAGATGACCGGTGACGCGGCCGGTCTTGCCGCGCACCAGTTCGGCTGCATCGGGGTTCTTCTTCTGCGGCATGATCGATGAGCCGGTGGAAAACGAGTCCGACAGCCTGACAAAGCCGAATTGCGGCGTCGACCAGATGATGATCTCTTCAGCCAGCCGTGACAGATGCGTGGCGCAGATCGCGGCAAGAGCGAGGAACTCGAGCGCGAAATCGCGATCCGAGACGCTGTCCAGCGAATTGCGCATCGGCTCGCGGAAGCCGAGCGCCTTGGCGGTCCGGTGACGGTCGATCGGGAAGCTGGTGCCGGCGAGGGCTGCGGCACCGAGCGGGCTTTCGTCCATCCGTTCGATCGCATCGCGCGCGCGCGACAGGTCGCGAGAAAACATCTCGACATAGGCCATGCAATGATGGCCGAAGGTCACCGGCTGGGCCGCCTGCATATGGGTGAAGCCCGGCATCACGGTCGCCGCATGCTCCTCGGCCCGCTCCAGCAGCGCCTCGATCAACCCCTTCAACGCCCCGGCGACGCGAAAGCACTCCTCCTTGACCCACAGCCTCAGATCGACCGCGACCTGGTCGTTGCGCGAGCGTGCGGTGTGCAGGCGGCCGGCCGCCGGGCCAATCAGATCGGCAAGGCGCGCTTCGATGTTCATGTGGATGTCTTCGAGCCGTGGCGAGAACTCGAAGCTGCCGGCCTCGATCTCTTTCAGGATCGTGTTCAGCCCGTCTGCGATTTTTTCTTGGTCGGCCGCCGAAATAATGCCCGTTTGCGCCAGCATCTCGCTATGGGCGATCGAGCCTTTGATGTCCTGCGCATAAAGCTTGCGGTCGAAGGAGATAGACGCGTTGATCGCTTCCATGATCGCGGCCGGACCCGAGGCAAAACGTCCGCCCCACATCTGGTTGCTGGTTTTCTTGTCGCTCATGGCTATAACCCGTGCTTCGGAGCAGTTTTGAGAAAATGGCAGACGGTAGTAGATTCTTCCCGGCCCCGCGCCTGATCCTCGCCGCCTTGGTGGCGGGCGCGCTGGCGGGCGCGGTCGCGGTATATGTCAGCGAGAGCCGGTCTGGCAACAATGCACCGGCACAAGCTGCCGTGGATGAGAGCAAGGACGATGTCGGCTGCGCGGCCAAGAGCGACCGCGCCAAGAAAATCGCGGCGTCGGCCACCGGTGAGGTTGCGGCACTTTTGCCGGCCGATCCGCCACAATCCCTGAAGAGCCTTGCCTTCAATGGCCCGGACGGCAAGCCGATGACGCTTGCCGATCATGCCGGCAAGACGGTGCTGCTCAATCTGTGGGCGACATGGTGCGCGCCGTGCCGTGCCGAAATGCCGGCGCTCGATGCGCTGCAGAAGGAAAAGGGCAGCGACTCCTTTGAAGTGGTCGCCGTCAATGTCGATGCCGGCGACGATGTGAAGCCGAAGAAGTTCCTCAGCGATACCGGCGTCACGACGCTCGATTATTACCGGGATTCGACGATGGCGCTGTTCAACGACCTCAAGAAGCGCGGCCTGGCGCTAGGCCTTCCCGTTACCATGCTGATCGACGGCGAAGGCTGCCTGATCGCCCATATGAACGGCCCGGCCGAATGGTCGGGGCCGGACGCCAGGCGGCTGATCGAGACGGCACTCAAGCCCGAGAGTTTTTAAGCCCTATTGAGGACAGGCGCGGGTGCGAAGGCCAGAACGCTTCTGTCGCGCAAGGTGGCGGGTTTGCTGCCGACAGCGGGTGCGACGACACCGGTCAGCTCGCCGAATTCCTCGATGAGAGCTGGCCTGCCGATGTAATAGCCCTGGCCGATCTCGCAGGCTTCGGCGTCCAGGAATTTCAGTTCGCCGAGCGTCTCGACACCTTCCGCCAGAACCGGCAGGCCGAGACCGCGTCCAAGTCCCAGGACGGCGCGCACGATCGCCGCGACCTGGCCGTTCTTGTCGACGGACTTGATGAAGGAGCCATCGATCTTGATCTTGTCGAAGGGGAAGGCGCGAAGGTTGGAGAGCGAGGAATAGCCTGTTCCAAAATCGTCCATGGCGACCCGCACGCCCAGCGCCTTGACCTGCCGCAAGGTGGCCAGTGCCCGCGGCATGTCCTTAACAAGCGCCGTCTCGGTGATCTCAAGCTCGAGCCTGCCGGGCGCCAGGCCGGAATTCAGCAAGGTTTCGTGGACCTTGCGGCTGAAATTCGTGTTGTGGAGCTGCACCGCCGAAACGTTGACGGCCACCGTCAGCGGATTTTCCCAGCGGGCGGCTTCCTCGCAGGCGGCCGTCAGCACCCATTCGCCAATCTGGCCAATGGCGCCGCTGTCTTCGGCGATCGGGATGAATATGCTCGGCGACACGTCGCCGCGCGTCGGATGCCGCCACCGGACCAGCGCTTCGAAACCGACCATCTTTCCGCTGCTGATCTCTTTCTGCGGCTGGTAGACGAGGTAGAACTCCTGGCGTGCGACCGCCTGGCGCAGCTCGTGCTCCATCACGCGCTTGTCGCGGGCCTCGGCCCCCATCGAAGCTTCGAAATAACGGTAGGTGTCCTTGCCTTCGGTCTTGGCCCGGTAGAGTGCCGTATCGGCGTGGCTTATCAGGCTGGCCTGGTTCTCGGCATCCGATGGATACAGCGCTATGCCGATGCTGGCCGACACAAGGCCGCCGCCGACAGAAAGCCGGTTTTCCTCGCGCATGGCGGTCAGCACCGCGTCGGCGATACGGCCCGCCTCCAACGGGTCGGTCAGGTTCGGCGCGATGATGGCGAACTCATCGCCGCCCAGTCGCGCCACCATCTGTCCTTGGCGAAGAATGCCGGTAACGCAATGCGCAACCTTCTGCAGCATGGCGTCGCCCGCGCCGTGCCCATACAGGTCGTTGACCTCCTTGAACCGGTCGAGATCGAGCAGCAGAAGCGCAAGCTGGCCGCCTTTCCTGGTCCGGCCCATCGCAGCAATTTCCGTCTCCAGCCGGCCGGAAAAGCTGCGGCGATTGGCCAGTCCGGTCAATGGATCGAAATGGGCAAGCCGCAGGATCTCCTGTTCCGCCTTCTTGCGCTCGCGAATGTCGCGGACCGCGACCACGTTGTGCGGTTTGCCACAGTAGTCGATGCTCCTGGCGATCAGCTCGACAGGAATGCTCGTGCCATCGCGGCCGCTCAATTCGGCCTCCTGCGGCTGTTCGCCGAAGCCTGACATGTCGGATCCGAAGAGATCGCCAAGCTGCATTCCGTTCAGCGTCGCTGTTGCGATGCCCGTCAATGTCGCCATGCTGTCATTGGCACTGATGATGCGGTTGCCGTCGCAGACGATCAGCCCCTCCACGGCGGCATTGGCCAGGCCGTGCATGCGGTCGACCTCGAGCTTCTGGCGACGGAAGCGCAGATCGATATACAGCGCCGATGCCGACAGGACCAGAATCACCAATGTGGCGGCGGCGGCGGCGAAAGCCTGCGAGGTCGGCTCGATCGTGTATTCGGATATGACGATCGAGGGATCGGGGAAGATCGAGACGGCACCCATGCCGATGAAATGCAGGGTGCAGATTGCCAGCGTCAGCAGCACCGCGCCGCCGGATGTCGCCTTCAGGGAGGGGCGGCGCTGCACGACACGCAGCGCCAGCGCCGCGAGCGTTACGCCGGCCAGAAGGGAAACGGCGACAAGCAACAGGTTCCACTCGATGCGGCCCTGAACCTCGAACGCCGCCATACCAATGTAGTGCATGGCCGCGATACCGCCGCCCAGCACGGCGCCGCCGACGAGATGATAATCGAACTCATTCCGCAAGGTGGCGATCCACATGCCGGCTGCCGTCAGAGTGACCGAAGCAGCGAGCGAAAGCACGGAGAGTGCGGGATCGTAAGCACTGGGTATGCCCGGTGTGAATGCGAGCATGGCGATGAAGTGCGTTGCCCAGATGCCGAAGCCGGTCGAAGTGGCCGCGATCATCAGCCAGGCAAGCCGGTTCCGATCGGTGGAGCGGCTTATGTGATGAAGCAGGTTGACGGCAGAGAAACAGGAAATTCCGCAGATCAGCGCGGCAAGTGCGACCAGTCTCAGATCGTGTTCGTTGACGATACAATTGTAGACCGTCAGCATTTTATTTCACCTGATCTTTGGAAATAAACAGGGCAGCAGGATTGAGTAGCGCGTTGCCGTTGAGGGATCGATAAAGTCGCCTGCAACCTTGGCGTGTCTCTTCGGGTTGCGGCGGCTGCAATCAGGGCTGACACGCCGAAGCCAGCTTGGCAGTTCCGATGGTAGTTCCTGGTGCGCTTGTCGTCGCGCTAAGCCGGCTAACCGTGTGGCTTTCCATGTCTCAAAGCGGAGGCGAGGGTGGCGTGAGGTAAAGGGTGAAGTTCGTCGATCTGCAACAAAACCGTTGTCTGATTGTCACGAGCGACACATATTGCCTTTGCGGGAGTGCCCCTTTCGCCAATGACAAACGGGAGATGAAACATGAAGTCCTTCGGCTTCGCGGCCGGTGTTGCCGCCACCTTTATGCTGCTTTCCTCAACCTCCGCTTTTGCTGTCACGCAGATCAGTTGGTGGCACGCCATGACTGGCGCCAATGCCGAAGTTGTCGACAAGATCTCCAAAGATTTCAATGCCAGCCAGAGCGACTATGAACTCGTTCCGGTGTTCAAAGGCACGTATCCCGAGACGCTGAATGCCGGCATCGCCGCCTACCGCGCGGGCCAGGCGCCCGATATCATGCAGGTGTTCGACGTCGGCACCGGCGTGATGATGGCAGCCGAAGGCGCAATCAAGCCGGCAGCCGATGTGTTGACCAGCGCTGGAATGACCTTCGACAAGAGCCAGTATCTGCCAGGCATAGTCGGCTATTATTCGAAGCCGGACGGCACCATGCTCTCCTTCCCCTACAACTCCTCCTCGCCGATCCTTTATTACAACAAGGATATCTTCAAGAAGGCTGGTCTCGACGTCGACAGCCCACCCAAGACCTGGAATGAGGTGTGGGAAGACGCCAAGAAGATCAAGGCGAGCGGCGCGGCCGCCTGCGGCTACACCTCGACCTGGCTGACCTGGATCCATCTGGAGAATTTCGCGGCCTGGAATGACGTGTCATGGGCCACCCAGCAGAACGGTCTGGCCGGCGGCGATGTCGAGCTCAAGATCAATGCGCCGATTTTCGTCAACCATTTCCAAGCGCTCGCGGACCTCGCCAAGGACGGCACCTTCAAATATGGCGGCCGCACCTCGGAAGCCAAGCAGATATTCCTTGCGGGCGAATGCGGGATCATGACCGAATCCTCCGGCGGACTTGGCGATATCGTCAAGTCCGGCATGAATTACGGCATCGGCCAATTGCCCTATGACAGCGACGCCAAGGGCGCGCCGCAGAACACGACGCCGGGTGGCGCCAGCCTGTGGGTTTTCGCTGATAAATCCGACGAGGAATACAAGGGCGTCGCGGCCTTCTTCGCCTACCTGTCGAAGACCGAGGTGCAAGAATACCTGCACCATAAGTCGGGTTATCTGCCGGTGACGCTGGCGGCTTATGAAGCGACCAAGAAGTCCGGTTTCTATGACAAGAACGTCGGTCGCGAGACCCCGATCCTGCAGATGACGGGTAAGGCGCCGACCGACAATTCCAAGGGCGTACGTCTGCCGAACCTGCCGCAGGTGCGCGATATCCAGAACGAGGAGTTCGAGAAGATGCTCGCCGGCCAGCAAACCGCGCAGCAGGCGCTCGACAACGCGGTTACGCGTGGCAATGCGGCGATCAAGGAAGCGCTGGGGAATTAGAGCGAGCGCAGGTCCTTGCTCTACGGCGCACCCACCTGTCCTGCCAGGCGTCTCCCCTCGGCGAGGGGAGTTTTGCCGTCCCTTGCGATTTCGCCAATGGTCGATGATGCCAACGCCGAAACGCTCGTCAAAGCCATCTTGGCGAAGAGGGGTGCCACATCGTGCCGCCCGCCCCATCACCTCGGAGTGGCTCCATGACCCCTCGCGTCGTGTTTCCCAACAAGATCCTTCCCTACCTGCTGGTGGCGCCGCAACTGGCCATCACGCTCGTGTTTTTCTACTGGCCGGCCGGTCAGGCGTTCTACCAATCCATGCTCAGGCAGGACCCGTTCGGACTGAGGACCAAGTTCGTCTGGTTCGCCAATTTCAGGAAAGTGCTTGCCGATCCGGCCTACCTGAACTCGATCAAGGTCACGGTGGTGTTTTCCCTTGCGACCGCTATCGTCGCCATGTGCGTGGCGCTCCTGCTTGCGGTCATGGCAGAGAAGGTGGTGCGCGGCAAAGGTCTTTACCGCACGCTCCTGATCTGGCCCTACGCAGTGGCGCCGGCGATCGCCGGTATGCTGTGGCTGTTCCTCTTCAACCCGTCGATCGGGTCGCTGGCCTACATGCTGAGGAGTCTCGGCATCGCCTGGGATCCACTGCTCAACGGCACCCACGCCATGATCCTGCTGGTGTCCGCCGCTGCCTGGAAGCAGATCAGCTACAATTTCCTGTTCTTCGTCGCCGGCCTGCAGGCGGTGCCGAAAGCCTTGATCGAGGCGGCGGCCATGGACGGCGCCGGCGAGACCAAGCGATTCTGGACCATCGTCTTCCCGCTGCTTGCGCCGACGACCTTCTTCCTGCTGGTCGTCAACACCGTCTATGCCCTGTTCGACACCTTCGGCATCGTCCATGCCGTCACCGGGGGCGGTCCGGGCAAGACGACTGAGACGCTGGTCTACAAGGTCTACAATGACGGCTTCGTCAATCTGATCCTCGGTGACTCGGCGGCGCAGTCGGTCATCCTGATGGTCATCGTCATCTCGCTCACGGCCATCCAGTTCCGCTACGTGGAACGCAAAGTCCATTACGGCTGAGGGCGAGCGATGATCGGCCAGTCACCGCTCCGCACCGTCATCGCCCACGTCGTGCTGATCCTCGGCATACTGATCGTCGCCTTCCCGATCTACTACACATTCGTTGCCTCGACGCAGACGCTGCAAACGATCCTCAGGCCGCCATTGCCGCTCCTGCCCGGCGATCAGTTCTGGAACAATTACGCCGAAGCGCTGTTCGGCGGTGTCGGTCGCATCGGCGGCGTCAGCGTCGGTCGATTGCTGCTCAACACCACGGTCATGGCGCTCGGCATCGCGGTGGGGAAGATTTTCATCTCGATCCTGTCGGCCTATGCGATCGTGTTCTTCCGTTTTCCGCTGCGCATGGTCTTCTTCTGGCTGATCTTCATCACCCTGATGCTTCCCGTCGAGGTGCGCATCCTGCCGACCTACAAGGTGATGGTCGATCTCGGCATGATCGACACCTATGCCGGCTTGATCATCCCGCTGATCGCCTCGGCCACCGCCACATTGCTGTTTCGACAGTTTTTCATGACCATTCCAGGTGAGCTGGTGGAGGCGGCGCGTGTCGACGGTGCGGGGCCGTGGCGCTTCTTCTTCGATATCCTGTTGCCGTTGTCGCGGACAAATATCGCGGCGCTGTTCGTCATCCTCTTCATTTATGGCTGGACGCAGTATCTATGGCCGTTGCTCGTCACCAACAGCAGCAACATGAACACGATCGTCATCGCGCTCAGAAAGATGGTCTCCTTCGCCGATGCCGATACGCAATGGAACCTGGTCATGGTCACAGCGATGCTGGCCATCGTGCCGCCGATCCTGGTCGTGGTGCTGATGCAACGCTGGTTCGTTCGCGGCCTGGTCGATTCCGAAAAGTGAGAAGCTGATGGCGACCGTCGATCTGAAGGATGTGAAGAAGGTCTACCCCAGCGGTTTCGAGGCCGTGAAGGGCGTTTCAATCGCAGTTCCCGACAAGGAGCTTTGCGTGCTGGTCGGCCCATCGGGCTGCGGCAAGTCCACGCTGCTCAGAATGATCGCCGGGCTCGAAACCATCTCCTCGGGAACAGTTGCGATCGATGGCAAGATCGTAAACTCAGTCGGTCCGACCGAGCGTGACATCGCCATGGTGTTCCAGAACTATGCGCTCTATCCGCATATGAAAGTCTACGACAATATGGCCTATGGGCTGCGCAACCGCGGCACGCCGAAGGACGAGATCGACAGCCGGGTTCGCGCGACGGCGAAAATACTGGAACTTTCGGCGCTGCTCGACCGCCGCCCGCGGGAGCTTTCCGGCGGCCAGCGCCAGCGTGTCGCCATGGGTCGTGCCATTGTGCGCAACCCGAGGGTTTTCCTGTTCGACGAGCCGCTCTCCAATCTCGATGCCAAATTGCGTGGCCAGATGCGGGTCGAGATAAAGAACCTGCAACGCTCGCTTGGCGTCACGTCGGTCTATGTCACGCATGACCAGCTCGAGGCGATGACGTTGGCCGACATTCTCGTCGTCATGAATGCCGGACTGGTCGAGCAGATGGGGGCGCCGCTCGACGTCTACGAAAGACCGGCCTCGACCTTCGTCGCTTCCTTCATCGGCGCGCCGCCGATGAATCTCCTGGCACTGACCGAAGGCGCCTCGGGCGCGGTGCTCGCAGACGGCACGGCGATCGCTTTCGCGCCTCGGGAGGCAAGAGCTGCGACCCTCGGTTTTCGGCCCGAGGATGCCGACGTCACCTTCAATGCGGAGGCGCCGTCCGGCGCGCTCGTTCTGCCGGCGCTGGTCGAGGCAGTCGAACCGGTAGGCGCCGAAAGTTTCCTTCACTGTGCGGCAGGCGGCAACCGCATCGTCGTGCGTGTCGCGGGTCGCGCCACCGCCACGGTTGGCAACCAATTGCGCGTGGTTGCCAAGGCAGAAAAGCTGCACTGGTTCGATCAGGCAGGAAAGCGCGTCGGTTAACCGCATACGGCGTTCAGGCGAAGACATGCGCCTTTCCCGATACGGTCAGCCGGACGATCTCGCCGACCGCCGGCGCGTCCATGCCCGGTTTGCGCAGGACCAGCGGCGTGTTGCCGATCGCTGCCGCATCGGGCGGATCGGCATTGTTCAAGAGCCGCACCGCGACCGTGCACATCGAGCCGGCGAATTCCGATTCCGTCACTTCGCCGAACAGCATGTCCGAGGTGCCGGACATGCCCTCGCGCGACGTTCTCTTCAGCGCGATCTGCTCCGGGCGAAGCATGATGCGGGCGATATCGCGGCTGTCATTGGTGTCGACCGCGATGCGGCCGAGCGGCGAGTTGGCGAAGCCATTCGATATCTTGGCCGGCAGGATGATGGCGTCGCCCAGGAATTCGGCGATCATCCTGTCCTTCGGCTTGAGATAGAGCTCGCGCGGCGTGCCGATTTGCGAGAACTTGCCGTCGCGCATCACCGCGACCTGGCTGGCGAAGGACAGCGCCTCGGCCTGGTCGTGCGTCACCAGGATGGTGGTGATGCCGGCGGCTTCCAGCAGCTCGGCTACCGCCTTGCGCATCGAGGCGCGCAGGCCGGTATCGAGCGCCGAGAACGGCTCGTCCAGAAGCATCAGCCTGGGCTTCATCGCCATGGCGCGGGCCAATGCCACACGCTGCTGCTGGCCGCCGGAGAGTTCGTGCGGGCGGCGTTTGAGGATCGCCTTGTCGAGGCCGACGATATAGGCGAGCTCGACGATGCGCTCAGTGCGCTTGTCCTCGCCGCGACCCATGCCGAAACCGATATTGTCGCCAATGGTCAGATGCGGAAACAGGGCACCATCCTGCGCCACCACGCCGATGCCGCGGCGATGCGCTGGTACCGCCGCGCCGCCATTGGCCAGCACCTCGCCATCGAGCGTGATGCGGCCCTGGTCCGGGGCCTCGAAGCCGGCGATCAGCCGCAGCAAGGTCGTCTTGCCGCAGCCGGACGGACCGACAATCGCCGTGCGGCTACCACTGGCGACGCTCAGGTCGACGCCGGCAAGAGCGGCCACCGGACCGTAGTGCTTGTGCAGGCCGCTGATTTCGAGAAAGCTCATCGTCCGGCCATCCGTTTCGACTGGACATAGAGCAGCCAGGTCAAGGGCAGCGACATCGCCACCATGATGAAGGCGTAAGGTGCCGCGGAGGCATAATCAATCTCGCCGCTGTAGGACCAGAACGCCATGGCCAGCGTGCGGGTGCCGTTGGGCGCCAGCATCTGGGTGGCGGTCAGTTCGTTCATGATGCCGAGCGCCACCAGCGCCATCCCGGCCGCGGCACCCGGCGCCGACAGGCGGATCGTCGTCGACCACAGCGCCTGCAGCGGCGGCCGGCCGAGGCTGGAAGCGGCGCGTTCGAGCTCGACCGGCGCCTGCGCGATCGACGCCCGCAGGCTGACCAGCGCGCGCGGCAGGAACATCAGCGCATAGGCCACCAGGATGGTGAACAGGGTCTGGTAGAGCGGCAGCGCGATGCGCACCGTGATGGTGACCAGCGCCAGCGCAATGACAACCCCCGGCAACGAGCCGACAATATAGTTGCAGCCCTCCAGCAGGCGCTGCAACGGCCCCGGCGCGCGGATCGAGATCCAGGCCATCGGCATGGCGGCGACCGTGGCCAGCAAGGCGCCGGCGAGCGCCAGGAACAGCGTCTGGCCAAGCGCCAGGCCGATCTCGTTCAGGCGCCAGACAGCGGCGCCGCCGGCGGCAAGCCAGCCACCGATGGTGACGAACGGCACGCCGAGCGCCAAAAGCGTGGTGACGACAAGCAAGAGCAGGCTCGGGATGGTGGCGCGTCCGAGGCTCGTGCGTTGCTGATGGCGCGCCGCACCTGAGCCGACGCGGGCATAGCGCTCCTCGCCGCGCACCAGCACTTCGAGGCCGAGCAGCACGAAGCAGCAACTGACCAGCACGCCGGCCAGCATGTTGGCGGCCGGTCCGTTGAAGGTCGACTGGAATTGGTCGACGATCGCCGTGGTGAAGGTGTCGAAGCGGATGAAGACATAGAGGCCGTACTCGGCCAGCAGATGCAGGCCGACCAGCAGCGAGCCGCCGCAGATGGCGAGCCGCAATTGCGGCAGCACGACCCGCCAGAACACGCGCCGGGGTCCAAGGCCGAGTGCGGCGGCAGCGTCCTCGAGGGCGGGATCGAGACGGCGCAATGCCGCCGACACCGGCAGATACAGGAACGGGAAATAGGCGATCACGGAAACCAGCACGCCGGCCCACAGGCCGTGCAGTCCCGGCACCATGGTGACCCAGGCATAGCTGTGCACGAAAGCCGGGATGGCAAGCGGCGCCACGCAGAGCCAGGCCCAGAGCCGGGCGCCCGGCAGGTCGCTGCGCTCGGTCAGCCAGGCCAGCGCAACCGACAGCACGATGGTGATCGGCACGGAGAGCGCGACCAGCAGGACAGTGTTGACCAGAAGCTCGCCGACACGCGGCCGGAAGACCAGCGCCGAGACGGTTTCCCAGCCGGTCTGCACCGCGATCCAGATGATGAAGGCGAGCGGCACCAGCGCCAGCAGCGCAACGAAGATGGCGGCAATGACCAGCCAAAGCGGGGCTCGGCGCCGGGCCCTTCGGCCTGTGCCCGAAGGCAGGCCCGAGCGCGCGAGATCAACCGCGGACTGCATCAGGTCAGACGCCGTGCCGCTGCCGTCCAGCGGCAGCAATTGAAAGACCGCGATCACGGTCGGGAACACAGCGTGTCGTCATCGACGAATGCCATCTCGAAAAACAAAATCACTCCCGCGGAAGGCGAATTCCCGCGGGAGCGTGGTCGGGTGTCCTTTTAGGACGAATGGCAACTAAAGCAAGCCGGCTGCCGTCATCAGGTCGGTGACCTTCTTGGAGTTCAGCGTCGTGGCGTCGACCTTTGGTGCCTGCAGATCGACGAGCGGCACCAGCTTCGGGTTGGACTCCGCACCCTTGCCGACCGCGTATTCGAAGGAATCGCCGGTCTTCAGCACGTCCTGGCCGCCCTTGCCTGTCAGCCATTTCAGGAAGGCCTGGGCTTCCTTCGGATGCTTGCTCGAGGCCAGCACACCGCCGCCGGAGATCGAGACGAACGCGCCCGGATCCTGGTTCTTGAAATAGTGCAGCTCGACATTCTTGCTGTTTTCGCCGGTCTTGGCCTGATCGCCGAAGTAGTAATAGTGATAGATCACGCCGCCTTCGATCTCGCCGGCATTGACCGCCTTCATCACCGTGCTGTTGCCCTTATAGGCGGTGAAGTTGGTTTTCATCGCCTTCAGCCAGTCGGCGGTAGCGGCTTCGCCCTTGAGCTGGAGCAGGGCACTGACGATGGCCTGGAAATCGGCGCCTGACGGGGAGGCGGCCCAACGGCCCTTCCAGCTCGGATCGGCGAGGTCGAGCATCGACTTGGGCAACTGGTCGGCGGTCAGCTTGGTCTTGTTATAGGCAAAGACCGTGCTGCGCGCTGCGACGCCGACCCATTTGCCGCTGGCCGGCTGATAGTCCTGGGGAACCTGTGCCAACGTGTCGGCGTCGACCGGCGCGAACAGGCCGGCCGTCTCGACCAGCACCATGGCCGGCGAGTTTTCCGTCAGGAACACGTCGGCCGGCGAAGCAGTGCCCTCAGCGACGATCTGGTTGGAGAAGTCGCTGTCGCCGCCATTGCGCACGGTGACCTTGATGCCGGTCTCCTTGGTGAAGCCTTCGGCCCACGCCTTGGTCAGGCTTTCGTGCTGGGCGTTGTAGACAATGATGCCATCATCTTCCGCCATCGACGGGCTGGCGATCAGCATGATTGCCAGCGCGGTGGCGCCGGCGAGGGTGGAAAGAGCGTATTTCATGTCATTGTCCTAAAGTTCGGTTGGCACCGGCTCACCTACCGATACCTGACAGCCTTAGTCAACATTGGTGATCTGCTTCAATCGGCCGCTGAAGCACAAACGCTTGATATCGGGCTCACAATTCCAAGTGATGAAGTGACGCGAATGGCGTGCCGAATTCAACCCGATGGTTGATAGGCCGACCGGATGAATGGGGCGGCTTGCAGACCGTGGAAAAGCACCGAATGCCGCCTGACGACCCTGGGAAGATCCAAGCACCAGCCTTTGGCCTGCGTGAACAAGGCCTCCAGCAGTACAGCCATTTCTAACCGGGCGACGTGTTGACCCAGACAGGCATGCAGTCCGGTGCCAAAGGCAAGGGCCGACGAAATGCCGGAACCCAAATCCAACCGGTCGCCCGCCGGAAAAACAGAAATGTCTCGATTGGCGCTCGCCAGCACGGGTACGACGGCCTGCCCGGCTTTTATGGTTGCGCCACCAAACTGCAAATCTTCCGCGGCGATACGCGCTCCGGCATAGTGAACCGGAGCGCAAAAACGGAGCAGCTCTTCGGCTGCTGAAAACCAACTGACTTTCCCATCTTCAAGCAGCGAAAGCTGTTCTGGGAAGCGTGCAAGCGCGACCAGCGCATTGCCGAAGGTATCGACGACTGTCGCCTGCCCGGCAAAGAGCAGGAATACGATGTTTGCAATGACATCGTCTCTCAGCCAGCGGCCAGCCTCGACTTCGGCAAGCATCTGAGCTGAAATACCGTTTGGGCGCACAGTACCGTGTTCTATCACGCTGGATACCCATGCCTCCAATCGGCGGCAGGCATCGTTTGCGTCTTCGTCTACGCCGCCGGCCCTTATTTCCAGGGCGTTGGCCATAAGCTGTGCGTCGGCGCCAATCCGCCAGGGATCGTCCATGTCGATACCAAGGATCTGTTCCAGGCCTGAAAACGATAGCGGCAGGCCTATATCACGAACCGCGTCGAACTCCGGTTTTTGTACAGCTGCCTGCGTAAGTTCCGACGCTTTGGCCGCAAGCCGGTCGAACAGCCCGTTGCTGGAGGAAAAGCTTAGCGAACCAGCCAATGGGCGGCGCAGGCGCATGTGCCGCGGCGGGTCGGACAGCAGCATGGAACGGGTCAACAGGTCCAGGGCCGGATTGGCGCTGATCTTTTGCCTGACCTCCTGATAGGCGCCCGGCGGTGCCTGCAGCAACAGCGGGTGTTTCAAGGCCTGGGAAACAAGCGCATGGCTGAACACGTAGAAGGCTTCACCGACCTCGGGATAAGGAGGTTTGCCCCAACTGGCGCCTCCTGAACTCCGACGACGGGCGAATTCGGGAAACGCATCGCTGCCATGGGCAATGGGGTCAAATAGATCAGCTTGATCTGTCATCGGGCAAGATCGACAGCAAAGATAACGCGAAATCCGCCGGAACTCATGTCTTCAGGTAGAAAATCGGACGCGAGATGTAGAAATTCGCACCGGAGAACACGGTTATAGAACCGCAGTAGCGGATCCCTCGTTATGGATTCCACCGAAGGCATGACACCGGTCCGGTGCCAATCGTCGATGGTCCGACGAAATTCCGGATCCGGCCGAACCTTGTCGGGCAACTCGTCCTGTGCTCCCGCGTAGGACGGGCAACGTCCGTCGCCGACCAACCAACGCGCACCGACCTGCCGGCCATGGTCAGACATTTGCGACAACAGGCGGCGTGCCATGTCGGTGCCGCGGAATTCGGGTCGCACACCAAGATTGTAAACGTAGAGTGACCGTGCAGGTTGGCTCCTGACAAGCGAAGAGTAGGCGGAGAAGGTCTTGGGGAACCTTCCCGTATCGTGCGGATCTTGGCTGGTTTCCACGAAGCAGATCGCGCCGGCAACAAGGTTCTCAACCATGGCCAGGATCATTGTATGCCCGAGCGAAAGCCGGTGGTGAATTGTTTTTTCGCTGGCACCGAGTCGTCCCCAGGCTGCGGCCTCCATCGCGGCCATGCCCGGAACGTCGTCTGCCACAAGTTGTTGAACTACGATCATCTTCATCGTCGAAAGGCCGCTCGTAGTTGCGATATCGAATCGATAATTTTCTGATACCAGCTGTTGATGGGTGCATGAGTAGGGGCGGGTTGTCTCATGATCTTCTATGTTTGCCATCGCTTGCATGCCTATACCCTGGCAAGCCTGCTACTCTATTTTCGAACTGATTTGCAGGATTCTGTGCGCTTTGTCCCCTATGACGAACGGGCGCATCTGCTTGAGATTTCCAGAGGCACCGTTCTTTGGACGGATTTGGACCGACTGAGCGAAGCAGAGATTGAAGCATGCTCCAATCTCAGCCAGCGAATGGAGTCGCAGCAGCCTGATCTGTTTCAACTCAACCATCCGCGAAAAAGCCTTCAGCGTTTCGATCTATTGCGTATGCTGTTCGCGGACGGCATCAATGATTTCAATGTATACAGACCCGAAATTCTGCCGGCGGGAATGCGTTTTCCTGTGTTTCTGCGTGACGAGACGGGCGCCGCTTATAAAGTGCCGCCGCTGTTGCAATCGCCGGCGGAACTCGGCGAGGCGCTCTCGAACCTGGGTACGATGAATTTTGTTCGCCCCATGGTGGTGGAGTTTGGAGCAAAGGCTGGTGCCGATGGCAGCTACCGAAAATACTCGGCATATCGGATCGGCGAGCGCAGTTATGCGCAACACTGCTTCGCCAGCAAGGAGTGGTTCATAAAGGTACAGGGAGGCGGTATGTCGGGGCAACATCGGGTCGAGCATACCGCCTTTGTGCGCGACAATCCGCATGCGGTAGAGCTGATGCCGATTTTCGAGAAGGCGGGGATCTCATATGGCAGGATCGACTACACCATTGTCGATGGTCGCATCCAGGTTTTCGAGATCAACACCAATCCCACTGTATTGAACGACCCTCCCACACCCTTCGACAGATATGATTCGTTGCCTTACGCCAACATGCATGCAGATGCCTTGGCACAGCTGCCATATGCTAACGATCCCCTATCCACTCCGGATATCGATGAGACACATCTCCAGATCTTGGGCCGCCTGAGAAACAAGTACCGTCGCAGACGAATGAAGCTGACCGTTCGAAAGGGCTTCAGGTCTTTCCGGGATGCCATGTTCGGCGCCAAGCCTTGAGTTCAAGAACAAGAGCGCGGGGCAATATCGCACTGGCGATCGGCGCGCAGTGTGCAGCAAACTTTCGTGATTTGCCGACAGTTTGGCTTGGACATTATTTCGCCGGCCACGTAACAAATCAGCGCCGAGACGCGAAATTCGGGGGAGTGAACTCTTGTGAGCGGCAAGGACGAGGCCGAACTTTCCCGGCTGATGCGGGCCGCGATCGCAGGAGATGAAAGGGCTTACGCCGACTTTCTGCACCGGATTGCCGCGCTGGTTCGCGGTTTTGCCAGGCGCAAGATCGTGCAGGGCGGGGTCGATCCCGAGGATGTCGTGCAGGAAACCTTGCTGGCCATTCATGTAAAACGACATACTTGGCGCCAGGATGCGCCGGTGTTGCCGTGGATCTACGCGATCGCCCGCTTCAAGCTGATCGATGCGTTCCGGCGGCGCGGACGGCGCATCGAGATCGATGTCGACGATATCGCCGAGACGTTCGCCGAGCCGGAAACCGAGACCGTCAGCGAGCGAGACATCAACCGGGCATTGGACAGCCTGTCGCCGGCACAGCGCTCCGTGGTCTCGGCCGTGTCGGTGGAAGGGCGGTCCATCGGTGAGACGGCGGCGAAGTTCGGCATCAGCGAGACGGCGGTGCGTGTGTCGCTGCATCGCGGACTTGCCGCGATAGCCAAGCGATTCGGGCAGGGGCGGTTCGGGCGGGAATGACATGAGGACGGACGATCTCATCAGGGCGCTGGACGCCGATGCAAGCAGCAAGGCGATGCCGCTGCAATCGGCCTGGTGGCTGGCCGCCGGTGCGGGGGCGGTGATCGCGGCCATCGTTTTCCTGCTGACCATCGGCCCGCGCCCAGACTTCATGGCGGCCGCGCACACGATGCGCTTCCTCTCCAAATTCGTCTTCACCATCGTGCTTGCCGTCAGCGCCTTCGCCCTGATCCGCGCCTTGTCGACACCGGGTGCCTCGACGGGCCGGGCAATGGCCTGGATGGCCGCGGCGCCAGTGCTGGTAGCCGTGGCGGTGCTTCTGGAGCTTTTCATGGTGCCGGAGGCGCTGTGGGGTACACGGATGGTCGGCAACAACATGATGCTCTGCATGGGCTTCATCCCGCTGATCGGTATTGGCCCGCTTGCCGTCTTCCTGTGGATGCTGCGCTATGGCGCGCCGACACGGCCGGTGCTTGCCGGTGCGGTGGCGGGCCTGCTCGCCGGCGGGCTGGCGGCAACCTTCTATGCCGCGCACTGCTTCGACGACTCGCCGCTTTTCGTCGCCCCCTGGTACACGATAGCGATCGCAGCGCTCGCATTGCTCGGTGCGCTCGGCGGACGGTTTTTCATACGCTGGTAGCGTTTCGTAACGATCGCGGACCCGTGCACCGATCCTTAATCATGCCGGCAATTGTTTGCCGGTTGGCGACCACGCCGGCATGCCGGACGCAACCTTTCCTTAAAAACGATCCGCCAAGGTTGATGCGAGAACATGCGTTTGCGCACGGGGGTGGCACGTATCGTGATGTGGCGAGGATTGACCAGCCGAGAATCTCTTGGGCATGCAGGGTTGGCGTTGCTCGTCGCCGGCTTGGGCGTGCTGGCGACCTCGATCCTGCTTTCGCGCCTGGACCTCGGCACCGAAGCGTTGAAGCTCTGCCTGCAGATCGCGGTGGCGATGGCGGTGGGCGCGCTGTTCCTCGCCGCCCTGTCCATACGCAGGATCAGCAGGCATCGCCAGCAGATTGCCGAGAGCGAACTGCGCTTCCGCCGCGCCATGGAGGATTCGGCGATCGGCATCGTGGTTGTCGGTCTCGACGGTCGCATCCGCCAGACCAATCCGGCCTTCGCCGCCATGCTTGGCTACACAAGCGAAGAGATCGAGGCGCTGACTTTCTTCCAGATCACGCATCCCGACGATCTGCAGATCGGGCGGGAGACGATGGACGATCTGAAGGCGGGCACGGTCAATTCCTTCCACTTCGAGAAGCGCTATCTCAGGAAGGACGGAACGCCCGTCTGGGCCCATCTTGCCGGCTCGGTCATTCGCGATGAGACCAGCGGCCGTCCGCTCTATCTCGTCTCCCAAATCGAGAACATCGACGCGCGCAAGCAGGCCGAGGCGCGCATTGCCGAAGCGGAAACGCGTTGGAATTTTGCTCTGGCTGGTGCCGGCCAAGGCGTCTGGGACCTCGACATGCGCAAGGGCGGCACGACCTATTCCTCGACCTGGGTCAAGATGCTGGGCTATGCGGATGGCGAGCTCGATGGCGACACCGACAGCTGGCTGACGATGATTCATCCCGACGATCGCGAGACTGTCGCCGAAGCGGATCGCGCTCATCTCGAGGGCAAGACACCGTTCTTTGAGGCCGAATTCAGGATGCGCCACAAGGATGGCCACTGGATGTGGATACTCGACCGCGGCAAGGCTATCGAACGCGACGAGGATGGACGGCTGATCAGGGCCATTGGCAGCCTGACCGACATCACCCGTCGCAAGGAGGCCGAAGAGCGCCTCACTGTGTCGGCGGCAATGCTTGCCGATGAAAAGGAGCGGCTGAGGGTGACGCTGCAATCGATCGGCGATGCCGTCATCTGCACCGATGCCGCAAACCGCGTCACCTTCATGAACCCGGTCGCCGAAAAGCTGACCGGGATTGCCGGCGGCGAGGCTCTCGGCAAGATGCTTGGCCATGTCTACTGGGCGGTCGACGAGGAGACGGGGCACAGGATCGGCGTCACCCGGCCCGCGATTGGCGTTCATGCGCCCGCCGACCAGAACAGCCGCGCCGTCCTGATCCGGCGCGACGACACGCGCTGCAGCATCCGCCAGGTCGTGTCGCCGATCATCAACGAACGGAACGAATTCTGCGGGCTGGTCATCGTCTTCCAGGACTTTACCGATGCGCGCGCGCTGCAGCGCCAACTGGCGCACGCCGCGGCACACGACGCGCTGACCGGCCTTGCCAATCGCTCGAGCTTCATCCGCGCCATGGAGGGCCTGGTCGGTCAGGCCCGCAAGGACGGCACCGCCGACACGAGGAAGTCGACCGGCGACACGACAGAGTCGGTCGGAGCCAGCGGACATCAGTTCATGTTCATCGATCTCGACCACTTCAAACTGGTCAACGACACGGGCGGCCACGCGGCGGGAGACGCGCTGCTGAAGCGGGTTGCCGTGGCGATTCGTGGCGTGCTTGGTCCAGACGATATCGTCGCTCGCCTCGGCGGCGACGAATTCGCGGTCATTCTGAAATCGGGTTCAGCAGCCGGTGCCAAGATCGCGGCGCGCTCCATCATCGATGCGATCGGCGGCCTGGACTTCACCTGGGACGGCCGTCCTCACGTGATCGGCGCCAGCATCGGACTGGCTGCGATCAATGCCAATTGCGGCGAGGTCGACGAGATCATCGCGAGAGCCGATGCGGCCTGCTATGCGGCCAAGGCGGCCGGCCGTGGCTGTGTCTCCGTGGCGCCCGACGCACGGATCGTGGATGGCCGGACAGAGCCGCTGGCCGCGGCCTCCTGATCGAGCCTGTCACCGCCGAAAGGCTTGCCCCTGATTTGCGCCGACGATGCGCTCAGCGCGTCGGAACGGGATGCTCGCCGCGATAATCGTAAAAACCGCGCCCGGTTTTGCGGCCGAGCCAGCCGGCCTCGACATATTTCACCAGCAGCGGGCAAGGACGGTACTTCGAGTCCGACAGGCCGTCATGCAGCACCTGCATGATCGACAGGCAGGTATCGAGCCCGATGAAATCGGCCAGCTGCAGCGGCCCCATCGGATGGTTGGCGCCGAGCCGCATGGCGGTGTCGATGGCGTCGACCGAGCCGACACCCTCATAGAGGGTGTAGATCGCCTCGTTGATCATCGGCAGCAGGATGCGGTTGACGATGAAGGCCGGAAAATCCTCCGAGACCGTAATCGTCTTGTCGAGTTGCTTCACATAGGTCTTTGCCGCCTCGAAGGTCTGGTCCTCGGTGGCGATGCCGCGCACCAGTTCGACCAGCTTCATCAGCGGCACCGGGTTCATGAAATGTATGCCGATGAACCGCTCCGGCCGGTCGGTCTGCGCGGCAAGCCGCGTGATCGAGATCGACGAGGTGTTGGTCGCCAGGATGGCTTCGGGATTGAGCTGCGGACAGAGCTGGGCGTAGATCTTGCGCTTGACCGTCTCGTCCTCGGTCGCCGCTTCGATCACCAGATCCGCGCCGGCAAGATCGGCCATCGCGGGCGCGGCCGAAATGCGGCCCATCGCGTCGTTGCGCACCTTCTCGTCGAGCTTGCCGGACCCCACCTGGCGGGCCATGTTGCCGCTGATTGTGGCGATGCCTTTCTCGATGCGGTCGGGCGAAATATCATAGATCAGCACCTTGTAGCCCGAAAGCGCGGAGACATGGGCGATGCCGCCGCCCATCTGGCCCGCGCCGATGATGCCGATCGTCTCGATCTTGCTCATTACACCGATCCCGTCCTGAGCCCTTCCGCTTGAACTGCGAAAGCGCTCCACCTTTTTATTTTACCGCAATTCCCTAGGGAAAGCGCTACGCGCTTTTCCCGGGAAAACCGCTGCGCACTTTTGCTGGATTGCTTTTCGCCTTTGCGGCCTGCTTTTTGTGCGGTGCAAACTAAAAGGGCGGGGCGACTTCGTCTACCCCACCCTCACCATTTAATACCTTTGGCAGAAAGCGTCAAAGCGCCTTTTGCAGCTCCGGCAGAATGACAAAGAGATCGCCGACGAGGCCGTAGTCGGCAACCTGGAAAATCGGCGCCTCCTCGTCCTTGTTGATGGCGACGATGACCTTCGAATCCTTCATGCCGGCGAGATGCTGGATGGCGCCGGAGATGCCGACCGCGATGTAAAGATCGGGGGCAACCACCTTGCCGGTCTGGCCGACCTGCCAGTCGTTCGGCGCATAGCCGGCATCGACCGCGGCGCGGGAGGCGCCGACGGCTGCACCGAGCTTGTCGGCGACCGGCAGGATGACCTCCTGGAACTTCTCCGCCGAACCCAGCGCACGACCACCCGAGATGATGATCTTGGCCGAGGTCAGCTCCGGACGGTCGGTCTCGGAAAGCTTGTTCTCGACGAAGGTGGAGAGGCCGGGATTGGCCGCGGCCTTGACGGTCTCGACCGCCGCCGAGCCGCCCTCGGGGGCTGCCTGGAACGAGGCTGTGCGAACCGTGATCACCTTCTTGGCGTCGCTCGACTGCACCGTCTGGATAGCGTTGCCGGCATAGATCGGGCGCTTGAAGGTGTCGGCCGATACGACTTCGATGATCTCGGACACCTGCGCGACATCGAGGAGCGCAGCCACGCGCGGCGCGACATTCTTGCCCGACGAGGTCGCCGGCGCGATGATGGTGTCGTAAGCGCCCGCCAGCGACACAACCAGTGCTGCCGTCGGCTCGGCGAGGCGCTCGGCGAGTTCGTCGGCTTCGGCCAGCAGCACCTTGCTCACGCCCTTGAGCTTGGCGGCAGCGTCCGCTGCCGGCTTGGCGCCCTTGCCGGCAACCAGCACATGCACGTCCGAGCCGATCTGCAGGGCGGCCGACAGCGCCTTGGCGGTCTGGTCGGAAAGCGTTGCGTTGTCGTGTTCTGCGATGAGGAGAATAGCCATTTTTCTTGTTCCTTTCCCGATCGCTTACAGCACGCCGGCTTCGTTCTTGAGCTTGTCGATCAGTTCGGCGACGCTCTTGACCTTGACGCCTGCCTTGCGGCCACTCGGCTCCTCGGTCTTGATGACCTTCAGCCGCGGCTTGACGTCGGCGCCGTAGTCGGCCGGGGTCTTCTCGTCGAGCTGCTTCTTCTTGGCCTTCATGATGTTGGGCAACGAGGCATAGCGCGGCTGGTTGAGGCGAAGGTCGGCGGTGACGATCACCGGCATCTTCAGTTCCACGGTCTGCAGGCCGCCGTCGACCTCGCGCGTCACCTTGGCGTTGTCGCCGTCGAGCACGATCTTGGAGGCGAAGGTGCCCTGCGCCCAGCCCAGCAGTGCCGCCAGCATCTGGCCGGTCTGGTTGGAATCGTCGTCGATAGCCTGCTTGCCGAGGATGACGAGGCCGGGCTGCTCGGCGTCGACGACGCCTTTCAGCACCTTGGCGACGCCGAGCGGCTCGGTCTGTTCGTCGGTCTTGACCAGGATGGCGCGGTCGGCGCCCATGGCGAGCGCGGTGCGCAGTGTTTCCTGCGCCTGCTGCGGGCCGATCGAGACGACGATGATTTCTTCGGCCTTGCCGGCTTCCTTCAGCCGGATTGCTTCTTCCACCGCGATTTCGTCAAACGGGTTCATCGCCATCTTGACGTTGGCGAGCTCCACCGCCGAACCATCAGCCTTCACGCGAACCTTGACGTTCGCATCCACAACCCGCTTCACGGGTACAAGGATCTTCATTTGCCTGTCACCTCTTCACGCTAGTTGGGCGCGCTATAACAGCCTGCGCCCTTTCCGAGTTGTCGAAAGCCGACATTCCTGACTGAATTTTGGCCGGATGGAATTCTGGCCGGATGGAAATTCTGGTCTTTGCCCGCCTTAGGTTGCGGCGGTGACGTTTCCGTAGTTGCGGCAACCCTGCACGTCAATACGCTGCAAGCTGCTCAAATCGGTTCAGTCCGAACTGGAAGCGTTTCCTCGCCCCCAGCGCGGTGTCGCGGCGGGCGGGTCGGGGATCAGCGGTTCCGTGGCAACCGGGGGTTGGTCGGGAGCGGTGGGCGCGACGTCCTCGTCGGCGCCGGCAAACAGCGGCACGCCGCGGCTGCGCAAGACGAGCACAAGAACGGCTCCGGCAATGATGCCGCCGATATGGCAGGCCCACGAAATCTGGTCCTCGCCGCCGGCGGCAAACATCACCACCTGGAACAGCACCCACAAGATGAGCGGGATGAAGGCCGGAATCCGCAGCGGGATGCGGGCAAAGGCCAGCACCCAGACCTTCACCCTGGGATAAAGGATCAGATAGGCGACGACCACGCCGGCGATGGCGCCGGAGGCACCGATCAGCGGCACTTGCGAATCCCAGGCGACGAGGCCCTGGAAAGCGGCGCCGGCGATCGCGCACAACAGGTAGAAGATGAGGTAGCGGATGTGGCCGAGCGCATCCTCGACATTGTCGCCGAACACCCACAGGAACAGCATGTTGCCGCCGAGATGGAAGATGTCTGCATGCAGGAAGGAATAGGTGAGATAGCTCAGGCTTTCGGGGATGACGATGAAACGGGGATCGAGCTCGGCGGTGTCATGGACGACCGACGGGATGAAGCCGAGACCAAGCACGGCGGCATTGGAGAAACTCTCGCCGCCGAGCGCGGTGGCAAGGTAGACCAGGGCATTGACCACGATCAGCCCGATGGTCACATATTGCAGGCGGATGTGCCGCAGCCTGTTGGTGTCGTAAAGCGGGATGAACATTGCCCCAGGCCCTCTTCCGCTTTCGACAATCAGCGGTTCTTGCCGGGAACCCATAGCACGTCGGCGTTTCCGTTGTCATTGACCGCCCGGGCGGCGACAAACAGGAAATCCGAGACGCGGTTGATGTATTTCAGTCCGTCGCGGTTGACGTGCTCGTTCGGGTCCTGGGCAAGGGCCACGATCAGCCTTTCGGCCCGCCGCGCCACGGTGCGGGCAAGGTGAAGTGCCGCCGCTGCCGGCGTGCCGCCATTGAGCACGAAGGATTTGAGCGGCTGAAGCTCCTTGTTGAGAAGGTCGATGTCCTTCTCGACCCGGTCGGTCTGCACGGCGACGATGCGAAGCGGCTCGTAGCCGAGTGGCTTGCCGTCGTCGGGCACGGCGAGATCGGCGCCGAGATCGAACAGATCGTTCTGGATGCGGGAAAGCATGGCATCGATCGCGGGATGGGTCGCGGCCGTGTGGACCCGGGCGATGCCGATGCAGGCATTGGCCTCGTCGACGGTGCCGTAAGCGTCTACCCGCAGGTCGGATTTCAGCCGCCTTTCGCCGGTGCCGAGACCCGTGGTGCCATCATCGCCGGTGCGGGTGTAGATCTTGTTGAGCTTGACCATTTCGCCTCCCCGGCTGCCGATATCCTCACTTGCGGGTGAAATACACCGCAAGCAGGATCAGCACCAGCGCCACGGCCTGCAGCATGACGCGTGCCTGCATCAGCTTGTTCGAGGTGACGCCGGAACCGCCGCGCATCATGTTGATGAGGCCACGAACAAGCACGACCGCAACGGCGACCATGACCAGAATGGCGAGAATGTTGAAGACGGTTGCCATTGTTGCGTTCCAGTTGTTTGGCGTTCAGGCGCGTTTGGCCATCAGGCGGTAGAGCATCGATGCCGGCAGGATGCGTTTGAGCACCGCACCGATCCTGGCCGGCACTGTTACCACATAGTGCGGGCGCGGGCGCCGCGATAGAAGTGCATGGCGCAGCGCCGCATGAACGACTTCCGGCCCTGGCTTCAAGGCCGATTGGCTGCCGCCGGCCCGCAACCGCTCGAGTTGCGCCGCATAGTCCACGCGGTGCACGGAATTTTCGTGGTCGATGCTGCTGAGAAACCAAATGAGGCCATTGCTGGCGATCTTCGACTTCACCGGCCCCGGCTCGATCAGCGAAACGTGGACGCCGCTGCCGGCCAGTTCCTGGCGCTGGCAGAGCATCAAGGCCTCCAGTGCATGCTTCGACGCGGAATAGGCGCCGCGGAAGCGCACCGGCACCAGGCCAAGGATCGACGAGCAGTGGACGATGCGGCCCTGACCCTGGCGGCGCATCACCGGCACCAGTCGGCGGGTCAAATCATGCCAGCCGAAGAAATTCGCCTCGAACTGCTGCTTGAGCGCCGCAACGGGCAGATCCTCGACGGCGCCCGGCTGCGCATAGGCGCCGTTGTTGAACAGGGCGTCGAGCCGGCCGCCGGTGCGGTCGAGCACCGCCGTCACCAGCGCGGCGATGGAGTCCGGCTCGCAATAATCGAGATAGAAGGCCTCGATGCCGTCGGCTTCGAGCGCGGCGATGTCCTGCGGCTTGCGCGCCGTTGCGAACACCCGCCAGCCTTCCGCCTTCAACGCGCGGGCGCAGTACGCGCCTATTCCCGAAGACGCACCGGTGATGATAATCGAGCGCACCTTCTGCGCCGGACTGTTCGTGGTTTCGCCAAGGGTTGCCATTTGCCGCAATCCCTTCCCATATTCCCGGCGTGGAGACAATTGGAGGGCGCGGTTCTTGTTGCGGAAGATCGTAGCCCTCAAGCGGGTTCTCTACGACGCGCTTGGCCATTTCAACACCGATGACGGCTGGGCCATGGCCAGCCATCTGGCGATCACATCGCTGATGGCGCTGTTCCCGTTCCTGATCTTCGCGACGACGCTGGCGAGCTTCCTGGGCGCACAGGCGTTCTCCGACACGGCCGTGCATCTGGTCTTCGACACCTGGCCCGAACAGATCGCCAAGCCGATCGCGCGCGAAGTGCTCAATGTGCTGACCGTCCGGCGCACCGACCTTTTGACCTATGGTGTGGTGCTTGCTGCCTATTTTGCGTCGAACGGCATCGAGGCGCTGCGCACGTCGCTCAACCGCGCCTACCGCGTTTCGGAAACGCGCGGCATCATCTACCGCCGGGTGCAGAGCATCATCTTCGTTCTCATCGCCACGGCCGGTTTCCTGGCGATCAGCGTGCTCCTGGTGTTCGCGCCGCTGCTGGCGCGGCTCGCCGAAGCCCATATCGACTGGATCAAGCCCTATATGGGCACCATCACCCTGTGGCGTTACGTCATCGCTTCGGCGGTCATCGTCGGCGGATTGTTTGCCGTGCATTTCTGGCTGCCGGCGGGCAAGCGCCGCTTCGTCTCGCTGGTGCCGGGCATCGTCTTCACGCTGGCGGCATGGCTTATCGGCTCGACCATCTTCGCCACCTATCTCGACCACTTCTCGTCCTACGTGACGACCTATGCCGGCCTGGCCTCGATCATGATCGCCGTGGTCTTCCTCTACATGGTCTCGGCGATCTTCATCCTCGGCGGCGAGCTCAACGCCGCGATCAGTCGCTATCTGGAGGCGCGTGCGCGGGTGGGATGACAGGTCGAATTGGGGAACTGGGGAATGGGAGAATTGAAGAATTGAAGAATTGACGTAGCACCCAGCGCCAGATGGCCCCCATCTTCCTCAATTCCTCAATTCCTCAATTCCTCAATTCCTCAATTCCTCAATTCCTCAATTCCTCAATTCCTCAATTCCTCAATTCTTCAGTTCTTCAATTCCCCAACTCCCTTGGCCTGCCGAGCCGTTGCCAGGCCAACGCCGAAGGTCGTGATCGCCATGCCGGCGATCTGCAGCGCATTGAGCTGTTCGTCGAACAGGGCCCAGGCGATGATCGCCGTCACCGCGGGCACCAGGTAGAACAGCGAGGCAACTTTCGACATCTCGCCGTCGCGGATCATCACCATCAGCAGGAAGATGGCGCCCAGCGACAGCACCAGCACCAGCCAGGCCATGGCGAAGATCAGCTCGCCATTGATGATGATCGTGTGGGTTTCGAAAGCGAGCGAGGCGAGGAGCATCAGCGAACCGCCGCCGACATATTGCCACATGGTCGCCGCGACCAGGTCGCCGCCGGAGGCGAAGCGCTTCTGCCAGATGGTGCCGGCGCTCATGCCGAGTACCGAGACCAGCGAGGCGGTCAATGTCGCAACTGTTACGCCGCCGCCCAGCGCGCCGAGCTTCGGCCACAGCACGATGACGATGCCGATGAGGCCGATACCAAGGCCAAGCCAGTGGCGCGGCAGGATCGCCTCGCCGAGAAACTTACCGGCAAGCACCGCCGTGATCAGCGGCTGCAGGCCGACGATGAGGGCCGAAAATCCGGCCGGCATGCCCCTGTGGATGGCCCAGAAGACGGCGCCGAGATAGACGCCATGCATCAGGATGCCGGCGCCGGTGGCATGCAGCGCCTCCTCGCGGGTGGCTCTTTTCGAGCCCAGCACAAGCATCAGGACGGCCAGCAGGATGGCGGCGATGACGAAACGCGCGGCGAGGAAGGTGAACGGTTCCGCCCACGGCATGGCGTAGCGCGCGCCGATAAAGCCGGTCGCCCACAGGACGACGAAGGTGGCGGGGATGAACCGCTTGATGCTGTGCATGTTCCGGAGACCGCCGCGCTGGAGGGAGTTGACCGTGGCGCTGCTCTACTGCGCTTCAACCCGGCGCGCAAAACGAAACCGTTGATCCATGCATCACCGGAATTCAACGGGCGGCGCATTTGGCAGGTGGTTTGTCTGACCTCGCCGGCTCAAAGCCCGACTATCCGCCGGATGCCGTCAGGTGATGCGCCCGCATGGCGCAAGGCGGCAAGGCTGGTGTCGCCGAGGCTTTTGGACAGCTTTCGTCCGTCGGGTCCCAGGATGAGACGATGATGGAAATAGGCCGGTTGCGGCAGTCCGAGGAGTTGCTGCAGCAGGCGCTGCACGCCAGTGGCGGAAAACAGATCCTGGCCGCGCACGACGTGGCTGACGTCTTGCAGCGCATCGTCCATGACGACGGCGAGGTGGTAACTGGTCGGAATGTCTCGGCGCGCCAAGATCACGTCGCCCCAGTCCCGCGGGCGGGCTTCGACGGAGCGCGTCGCGGAAAGCGTCTCATCGACGAACTCGGTCCATGAAAGGTGTTTGCCGACACGCGCCATGGCGGCATCGACATCCAGCCGCCAGGCGAAGGGCGCATTCTCGGCGATCCGCCGCTTGCGTTCCTTGACCGGCAGCGCCTTGTCGGCGGCGGGATAGAGCGGCACGCCGTCGGGATCGCGCGGCCAGTCGCGCCCGCGCTTTTCACTGTCGGTGATGAAGGCGCGGATTTCGCCACGGCTCATGAAGGCGGGATAGACGAGTTCGTCCGCGATCAACCGCTCGAGCACCGCCTGGTATTCGGCGAAATGCTCGGACTGGCGGCGCACCGGCTCTTCCCAGCCGAGCCCAAGCCATTTCAGATCGGCAAGCACGCCTGCCTCGAATTGCGGCGTGCAACGCGTCGTGTCGATATCCTCGATGCGCAGCAGCAGGCGGCCGCCTGCTTGTGCCGCCAGTTTCTGGTTGAGCAGCGCCGAATAGGCGTGGCCGAGATGCAGGTCGCCGTTGGGGCTGGGGGCGAAGCGGAATGTCAGGAGTGTCATCTCTCAGGCGGCAATCATGTTTTGCGGCGCTTCGCCAATTGCTACCCTGTCGACGGTCGAGGAACAAGAAAGCATGCGCCGTATCGTGACATCAGACGACATTGCCCGGGGGCTCGATGCGCTTTGCGTGATCGACCCGCGCCTGGAAAAGGTGCGCGGCATGGCCGGCGAGGTGCCGCTGCGGCTGTCCGAGCCGGGGTTTCGAAGCCTGGCGTCGATCGTCGTCTCGCAGCAAGTGTCCCGCGCCAGTGCCGATGCGATCTTCGGCCGGCTGACCAAACTCGTCGATCCGCTGACGCCGCAGGCGATCCTTGCCGCCGGTGAGGACATGTTTCGCGAGGCCGGTCTGTCGCGGCCCAAGCAGCGCGGCCTGATCGCAATTGCCCAGGCGGTGGCCGACGGCCTCGACCTGCATCACCTCTGTTCGCTCGATGCCCAGGAGGCGATCACGACGATGACGGCGGTGTCCGGCATCGGCCCGTGGACGGCGGAAGTGTATCTCTTATTCGCCGCCGGGCATCCCGACATCTTCCCCGCGCGCGACGTCGCGCTGCAGAGCGCGGTCGGCCACGCGCTCGGCATCGAGCCGCGTCCGCCGGAGAAAACCCTGATCGCACTGGCCGAATCATGGAGCCCGTGGCGAGGTGTCGCATCGCGGCTTTTCTGGTCCTATTATCGTGAAACCAGAGGGCGGGACGCCGCGCCGCCGGCCTGAATCCGCAAAAAATCATAAAAATCACGCATTTTTGGCGCTTAGGCCACGCGACAATCCGCTTCACATCCCTGTCATGTCGGGCTTACAGTATCCGCGCCGTTCGGGTCTAGAACCAAGGAGGTGAACACGTGACGGTTGCCGTATCTCCGGATGGGCTTCCAGCACTGGTGCTGAATGCGGATTACCGTCCGCTCAGCTATTATCCCTTGTCGCTCTGGTCGTGGCAGGATGCCATCAAAGCGGTGTTCCTCGACCGGGTGAACATCGTCGCCGAATACGAGCACGCCGTCTCCTCGCCGACCTTCTCGATGAAGCTGCCGAGCGTGGTCAGCCTGAAGGCCTATGTGAAGCCCTCCAGGCACCCGGCCTTCACCCGCTTCAACGTCTTCCTGCGCGACCGTTTCCAGTGCCAGTATTGCGGCACGCCGGAGGACTTGACCTTCGATCACGTCATTCCCCGCCACCGTGGCGGCGCGACGACATGGGAGAATGTCGTTGCCGCCTGTTCGCCCTGCAACCTCAGGAAGGGCGGCATGATGCCGGCGCATGCCAAGATGTGGCCGCTGCAGAAGCCTTTCCAGCCGACGGTGCACGATCTGCACAACAACGGCCGCCTGTTCCCGCCCAACCATCTGCATGAGAGCTGGATGGATTATCTGTACTGGGATGTCGAACTGGAGCCCTGAGATCGTTCGAGAATTCGGGAGGCTGGCCGTCTGGAGCGATTGTCTGCGCTTCCGATGCTCACGGACCAAATGTCCGCTCCGCTTCGGTTCTCGAGAATCACTCCATACGACTCAGCCTGCCGAATTCTTTGAACGATCTCGCGTCGGCGCCATCGCGCCAAATCAGTCGCGGGTGAGGGCGCCGCGGAAGGCTACGGCGGCGAGGATCAGGCTGGCGATGGCGTTCCAGCCGGCCAGCGACAGGCCGAGGATGCGTAAGGCGGCCTTGTCACAGGACGGCGGCACGAATTTGTCGAGCGCGTCGAGCACGCCCTTGCCGCCGGTGTCGACCGGCCCGGCGCCTGCGGTACAATCGGTCGGGCCGGCCCACCACTGCCATTCGACGCCGGAGTGGTAGACGCCGAGATAGAGGCCGTAGAGCATCAGGATGCCGCCGACGGCCAGCAGGCCGCGCGTTAGCCATGCCGGTGCGTGCAGCATCGACGCAATCACCGCCAGCACCATCAGCGGCACGCCGATATAGTAGGGCGTGCGCTGTTCGAGGCAGAGGTGGCAGGGGATGTAGCCGCCGAGATACTGGAAGCCGAGCGCCGAGCCGACGGTGGCGGCCATGGCGACGGCGAGGAACAAGGCGGTTAGCGTGCGCTGGCGTCCGGTGTCGGCATTCATGGTCGCTGTCATTTCAATCGGTCCGTCCGGCTCGCAATGGTTCTGTTCAGAACGCGTATTTGACCAGGATATAGAGCAAAATCAGGGCAGCCGCGCCGGCGCCGGCGATGAGGCCGAGGCGCTTCTCGATGAATTCGCGGATCGGTTCGCCATAATGGCGCAGCAGCCAGGCGAGCAGCAGGAAACGGCCACCGCGGGCCACGATCGCCAGCACCACGAACAACAGCAAATTGACGCCGATGACGCCGGACAGGATCGTCACCACCTTGATCGGCGGCAGGTGGGCAGCGCCCGATGTGATCAGCATCAGGACGATGAAGCCGACGCCTGCCCCCGCGCGCAGCGCTTCGAACTCGTCGTACTTGCCGTAGAATTCGAGGATCGGCCGCGCCACCGCGTCATAGGCGTAGTGGCCGATGAACCAGCCGGCGATGCCGCCCAGCACCGAGGCGACGGTGGCGATCAGCGCATAGCGGTAGGCGCGATCCGGCCGCGACAGCGCCATCGGCAGATAGAGCACGTCGGCCGGCACCAGGAACACCGAGCTCTCGACGAAAGCGATGAAGGCCAGCCACCATTCGGCGGATTTGCGGGCCGCCAGCGACAAGGTCCAGTCGTAAAGTCCGCGAAGCATCGGCACTCCTAATGCGTGTCGTTCAATTGCGCAGGCAGGTTGGGGTGTAACGGCATGCACAGAACAAAGACCCAGAGCACGCCATCCGTCCCCGCAGACGTGCCGCGCTTTGATGCGCCGCCTGTCTAGAAAGATTTTCCGCGCTGCACAATGGCAGCCCCGTCACGAAATCGAAAGGCGCAGTTTGGTCGCATCTTGAGAGCGCCGGAGAATTGGCCAGTTGACGAACAGCCCTCCAACCGTATAGTCCCGCGCCATCCAGGCCGCCCGGCCTGAGCCCCTATGGCGGAATTGGTAGACGCGCTCGACTCAAAATCGAGTTCCGCAAGGAGTGCTGGTTCGATTCCGGCTAGGGGCACCACCCTTCACTCTTCGAGCTTTGGGTGGCAAATCCCCAACGCGATCAAGACGCCTTGCGCGTCGCGGTGGGATCGCCGTCATTGGCCGCGCCAAGCTCGCCAGCCGCCAGCAATTCGTCGAATGTCCGTTCGAGATCGGCATTGTCATCCGCTGCCGGTCCGTTGGGCGGATCCTGGCGTGTCAGCGTTTCCAGCCTGTGGTGAAGCTGGCGGTTCTCATCGCGGCAACGGGCATGCCCGAGCTCGTCGGTCATGTCGCGCAAGCGGAGATCGGCGAGTTGAACCTTCACCGCGCCATAGTCTCGGCGCGCCGCGTCGCGCTCCTGGCGCAACGTCGCAATCTCGGTTTCCGAGGTTTGGCGCCGATGCTCGGCCACGTCCTCGGCGGGCTGTCCCACGCTCGGCGTTGCGCGGACCACGCTTTGATCGGCGGCGCTGCGCTGGAGCGAGCGCAACCTCTTTTCAAGTTCGACGGCCCGTACCTGCGCGGTGGCGGCGCAATCGCCGAGAACGCCGCGCTGATGCTCGACCGTGGACAGCCGCACCTGCAGGTCCTGCTGCACCAGCATCTGCGCAGACAGTTTGCCGGTCAGTCTTTCGTTGTGGAGCTGGTAATCCGCGACTTTGGAACGAAGCAGCATGGCGGCCTGTTGCAAGCTGGCGAGCCGCGATGCAACGTCCTCACGCGCCTGCTCGGCGGCTTGCCTGGCGATGATCTCGTCGCGAAGTTGCCCCGACACGCGCGCCAGGTTCCGGCCCAGACGCTCAACCTCGACATTCGCTTCGAGGAACCGCGTTGCCCGCTGGCCGGCATGCCTGTCCGCTTGCGCAATGGTCTGCCGTGCCTTGTTGAGTTGGACCTCCAGGTCGGCGATTGTCTTGCTCGCGATCGATAGCTCGCGCGATTTTCGCCCAAGCTCTTTCGAGGTGCGATCCTGCAAGCGCTGCAGCTTCGCCACCTCTTCCTGCAATTCCCATTTGTCGGTATCGGGAGCGTCGGCATCGTGGTCAACCAACGACCACGCCAAGTCGTCATCGGCACGTGGATCCAGCCTATCGTTGGACAAGAGCGAGGAGCCGCGCATGGCGCGGGCCTGGCTCGAGCCCGTCCGGGCCGAAGTCGAGCCGAGGGAGGCGGCCAGCGTGTCTGACTGGGCCAATCCGGTCACAGGCTCCTCTTCGAAGAGAGGCAAAGCTTGATGCGTTGCGGCTCGAATGCTTCGAATCAGTTCTTCGAAGTCTTCGTCGGCCCTTCGGACAACGGCGCTGTCCTCCGCACTGATGTGCCGGGCGCCGTTGGCCTCATGATTCAGCGACATTTCTCTCTCATCGCGACCGAATCACTAGATTATCGTGAATTAAGAACAAGAATGCGAGTAGGTCTTATCGGCTTTCACTGGAAATTTCTGCGAGAAATCTCGTTTTTTTATAAGCAGAGATCAATATTCGCGTTGCCTGCTGGCAACCGAAGTAAATTCCCGGTCACCCACCCGTCAAATATTGCAGCGAAGATGTGCCATTCTCCAGAACCGCACCCTGCCTTTTCTTACCGCCGCCCCAGCAAGCTCTTCATGCGGTTGCGCAGCAGGCGGGCCATGTTGCGGGTTTCGCGGTAGAGGTGCAGTTGCGAGGCGGCCTGGCGGGTGAGGCGGTCGGCGTCAGGCGCCAGGCCGATCACCAGGGTGCCCATCGGCTTGCGCTCGGCCCATAGCCGGCTCATCACCGGATGGTCGGGCACCGCGCAGGAATCGGTCATCATGATGTTGGGATCGTCGAGATGCTGCCTGGTCACCTCGATCATGAGCAGCGTGCCGGGCGAATAGCTGGCCAGCGTCTCGTCATAGGCCGTCTTCCAGGTGTAGGCGATGCCGGCTTCGACGAAGACGATCAGGCAGGCGATGGTGCGGCCGTCGAGCGTCAGCGAGTGGATGCGGCACATGTCCTGTTCGGCCAGCCGGTGCACGGCTTCGCGGGCGAAGGCGGCGCGGAAGCGGTCGATCGCCATGGCGGTGCGTTCGCGGCCTTTCCAGCCGGCCGCTTCCAGCGACAGGAAGCCTTCGATGGCATGGCGGATGTCTTCGGGGCCGCGCGCCACGACATGCTCAAGCTTGCCAAGGTCGCCAAGGCGCCGCTTCAGGCGGCGGAACTCGCGATAATGGTGCGAGCGCAGCGAGGCCTTCAGATAATCGTCTCCATCGAGCTCGCTCTCCAGCGCCGGGCGCTGGCTCTGGCCGGTGGTGACCAGCGTCAGGCCGCGCGCCTCGGCCACGGTGGCGAGCAGGCTCGCCACCGGGCCATCGAGCCGGATGTCGGGCAGGACGAACACTTTCGGCAGCTTGAGATGCGGGCGCGACAGCATCGCGAAGAAGTCCTCGACGACGCCGACCGGGTCGTCGCGGTCGACCAGCGGCGTGCCGAGCGGACCGAACGGGCTCGACCATGTGCGCATGACCGGCACGCCGAGCGGCACCACCGGCCGCTCAACCGAGAACGGCACCAGAAGGCGCAGCCGGTTGCGGTATTCGTCGCCGTCGCGGATGACCGCCAGCCGCACCTCGCGATCCTCCAGCCGCGGCATGGCGGGCGCTAGGAAGCGCGGGTTGAAGAACACGTTGGACTCGACCGTGCGGGCGCAGAGATAGTCCAGCTCCTCGACCAGGTCGAAACCGGCCGATGCCGGGTAGATGGCGAGCTTGCGCTCGGGCCGGTTGTTGGCGAGGATCTCGATATGGGCGGGGTCGGCATCGCGGGTCAGCCCGGCAAGCCCCGACACCATGGCGCCGGCGGTGCCGCCGCTGGTTTCCTCAAGCAACGGGATGGCAGCCATCACGCGGCTCCTTTCGCAGGCACGAAGATAAGCATGACGATGCCGAGCTTGCGCCACACCGTGAAGGAGAGCGCGCCGGCTTCGAAGATCATGGCAAAGGCGGTGGCCATTGCCGCGCCCCACAGGCCGAACATCGGGATGAGCACCACATTGAGGGCGATGTTGAAGGCCAGCGTCATGGCATAGACGGCGGCGCAGATGTTCTGGTTGCCGCTCATCGTCAGCAGGCTTTCGCAGGGGCCGACGGCGGCCCGCGCCACGACGCCGAAGACGAGCAGAAACAGCAGCGGATAGCCTGATGTGAATTCAGGGCCGAACAGCACCAGCATCGGCTCGCCGAGCGCCAGCACCAGCAGCGCCATTAAGAGCGATGGCCAGAACGTCCACGACACCGTCTCGCGGGCAAAGGCGGCAAGCCTTTGCGGGTCGCCATGGGTGAACTGGGCGTAGCGCTGGGCAACGCCGGCCTTGACGGCGAAATAGACGAAATGCACCAGCGCCAGCGTCTTCACGGTGGCGAAATAGACGGCGACGTCGTTGGGATCCATGTAGGCGCCGACCATCAGCACGTCGGCATTGGTCAGCAGGAAGAAGAAGCTTTCGACCAGGAAAATCGGCAGCGAGACGATGAACCATTGCGCGAAATGCACCTTCATCGGCCCGGCCGGGATCTTCTTTTCCATGCGCTGGGTGACACCGATGAGCTGACCAAGCGTGGTGGCGTAGGTGGCGGCGATCGAGGCGAAGATGGCGGTCTTTGCGTCAGGGGCGTAGCCCGCCAGCAGCATCAGGGCCATGAACAGCAGGATCAGCACCGGTCGCACGAGATAGGTCGGCGACAGGGCAAACAGCGCCCAGCTGTTGGCGCGTGCCAGGCCCGACAAAAGGTCGGACATGGCGATCATCGGCAGGCAGATGACGCCGAGGATGAACGGGATCACATAGTAGTTCTCGATCCAGGGTGCCGCCAGCCAGACGCCGAGCGCACCGAGCCCGGCAATCAGCGTGGAGGCGATCAGCACGAACAGACGGCTGGCCAGTACGATGCCGCGCAGCTCATCCATCAAGCCGCGCTCGCGATATTCGGGAATGTAGCGGATGACGGAGGTGTGGAAGCCCAGGCAGGCGAGGTTGCCGACGATGACCATCGTCACCCAGACGAGGACGAAGATGCCATATTCGAACGAGCCCATCCAGCGTGCCATCAGCACCTGGCTGACGAAGGCGATGACGGCGCTGACGATGCGGACCGAGAAGGCGATGACCGACATGCGGCTCGCCTCGCCGCGCTCGTCGGCGGTGAACAGCACGGCATCGATGCGGCCAAGCAACGGCCCCATGCGCAGCGCCCAACGCTGCGGCAAGAACCGCCCGGCAGTCGTGGCCGCGGAAAAGCGCACCCCGATTTCTCTCCGTTTTCCGCTTCTTTTCAGGGTTGGGTGTAGCGGAGACACATTAAGAAACGGTTGGGTGGGGGGGGGCGGGTGCGCAGCGGACGAAAAGCAAACGATTTGGCTTTTCGAGTGGCGAACGGTGAAGACCCGGTCCGCCTTCGGGCGGATCAAAAAGGTCCAGTGGACTTCGCGGTATTATGTAGCAAAAGCACCAGCTTCCTACACGACCTAAAGGGTGGGTTCCCATAAAGTCCGGGGCATGCCGAGAGTTGCCCCCCATCGTCCGTTCGACCCGATACGAACACGCCATCAATACGCTGGTGGCGAAGCGGTCGGAGATATCCGGGGCGATCCTGTACAATGGGGCGAACCTGGCTCACCAGCTACCGCACGTTGACGCGGTGCTGTTGATCCTTGGCTACAGGGGCGAGCCCCTTCGAGATCATGCCGCTACGGCGTACCCCAAGCCGATTTCGCAAAGGCGAGCTTTACCGGCTGATCTTGAAGCACGAGGCGGAAGGGAGCGCATCAAGCCGCGAAACCGCAACACGCATCGTAAAGGCAAACGGATGGGATGCCGCGCTCGTGAAGCCGCTCATGAACAACATCAAGACGGCCAAAGGGTGGCGTCGGCGGAAGGCAGCGCAAGCTACGCGCTTGCGGGCGGGATGAGTTTAGACGTTAGCGCCCGCTTTACGCGCGGCTACAATGCGCGGGTTGACCTTGTGGCCACGCCCAGCGCGGATTTTAAGCGCAGAATCGCTATTCGCCTTTAGCTGCTGCCGCAGCGAGGCGACTTCTGAGTCGTTGAAATGGGCTGGCCCCATCGGAGCTTGGGTTTCTTTTTGGCCAGTCGGCCAAAAATGTTCCTTCACTCTCTGTAAGACACCGAATGTCATGGCCAATTTCCTCTATCCAGAGGGACGAAATGTCCACAGAATAAGTCGACTTAAGCACATCAACCGTATTCCCAGCAATGGGAAAACGACAGTTTAGGCCGTCATTGGTTGATAAAGCCGTAACTGCTGCGATTGTTCCACCCTTGGAAAGGATGTAGGTTCGAAGCGTCGCCAACGTGCCGCCAAGAGTACAATTGTCGTCGGCTAAGACATAGGCGCAATCTTGTCGCACCTCTCCCGTAAAGGCCGGCTGCCACAAAAACCGTGGGAACCGCTTCAATTTCGTGCGGCCCGGACGCGCCGTTTCGATGATCTGGTCATCGATTGGGCAGTCCATTTCTTGGGCGAGATACGCGGCGTAGGCAAATGGAAGCGCATTTGTCGGGCGAAGGGAATTTCCTCCTTCGTCCATATCGTGAGGGTCATATTCCGGGTGAGGAATCACTATCCGAACTGGTTTTTTCGTGGCGAGAACAAGATCAACGATCTGCTCAACCACAGTCTGACGAACGCATTGGTCGATCAAATCAGCAGCGGCGCTTTCGTCAAAATGCTTCTTGGCGCGCTCGTATATCTCTGTTCCCCTAGCCGCTTCCTTTGCGGATTTCTTATAGGTCCCCTTCAACTCACCCCATCGACAGTGCGAAAGGATGAGCTGCGGGTCATCTGCCTGCCAAGGTAGACGTGGATGCCGGCCAATTTTGCTATTCACGCGGGCACATTCAACAGAATCTCAACAATCGCCCCTTCTGCAATACTATTCCGCTCTTTGCCAGTACCCAGCCCATATGCGGCTAACAGAATGATTGAGCGCGCCGCCAAGGAGGGCGAAGGCATTGCCGCCATTTGACCGGCGACGGTGATCTTCCAATCATGCGGCGTGGTTGGCGTACTGGTAGAGGTATCAGTGCGAAACGTGGTAGTGCTGACCGGCGACCATCCGGCGAAGGCGGCTGAAATAGCTTTCCACCAGTTGGTATGCTTGCCGTGACCGTCGCTGTAGCTTTCCGAGTGGTTGATACGGGTCGAAGCGTAATCGGCTTCCAAGGCGTCCCAATGGTTCGCTTCGTCCGCGAACAGCTTGGAACCGGCCAGCATGCGAGCGCGGGCGATTTCGACGCCTTCGGCTTCGCGATGACGGACGAACGTCAAGGTGCGCCCAGCAACATCAGCCGTGGGGGGGTTACCGCTGCTTTTCTTCTGCAATGTCTGGCGGCAATAGGAACGGCAACGGTTCCCCTTTCGGCAACAGACTGATCGGACCGCCCCACCGGCTGGGCTTTTGCGGCCTATACAGCTTACCGTATTTCGATTCACGTTTGACTTGGTCATATTCACTAACGAGCGTGTTGTGCGCCTCGCGCCACTCTTCCCACGCTTCACGAACTGACTGATCTTCCAGCAAATTTTTCTCTGAAGATCCCGCCAACTCAACCGTCTGGCGACAAAATGCCTTATAACCTTTTTCGATCTGGTCGACGCAATCCACCAGCTCTTGAAATGGGACATACTCCATCGGGCTTCCAGCTAGGCGGCCAGACAGTTCGGAAAATCCGTCGCGAAACTGGTTTCGTTCATAAGAATATTGATACAGCAGACCACGCGCGGCGTAGTCTTGTAGAATGGCATTGTCCGTTAGTTTTTCGATGATGGTCCGCTGCAACAGTTCTTGCGCATATCCCGCAGGGATAACCTTTTCGACGGCGAAGTTCGTGAGGCTCTCATGGGCGGCGTGATCAAAGAAATAGTTTGGATAAGACCCGTCTTCGTTATAATGGCGTGACGTTGGCTCCGTAGCCGGTTGATTGCCATTCCCTTTCTCTGTTCCTGCGGTCGGGGCTGCACGCGGCCACGAAACCCACATCAACCACATGGTCGAGATAAGTGCGAAGCCCCATGGTACGCCCCACGGCAGGCCGATAATCCAAGCAAGGATTTGATCTAACCTGGTCATCGCCACGCCAACGTCATCCGGAGCAGTTGACCAGCCAACCAAATCAAGGGCAGTCCGAACGCCAAGGAGCATCCATCCGCCAGCCGCGACGACAAAACTCGCAAGTCGTTTTAAGATGATGCTCCCCATAGGTGGCAGGTAAGCAGGAATCCTTCTGGTTGTGGAGTCGCCACTTCTCCCGCAAGATGAATGCCTGTGCATTCTGGGGGGATTGCGACGCGGGTTTTACCTGTCGCGCTGTTCATGGTGAGGAATGGGGATAAGCGCTCACGGGTGGTCGCTGCACTAAACAAGACGAGGCATAATTCGAGTCAGATCGAATCCGTGCGTCCGTGGACATGGCAAGAAACCAACTCGACCTTTTTGGCGCCGAAGAACAGTCGGAGCTCTTCGACGAAGATGCGCCGACCGTTTATTATCATGGCGATCCGGACAGGGTACGCGCGCGATTGCACAGGCTTATCGCCGAGGCACGCAGTGCGGAAACGTTGCCTTGGGATCAGGACAGCACCCGGCTCTATCGCAAAATCGTGCCCCAGATGGTGCTTTGGCTGCCGGAGGAAGAAGCCGCGCAGTTGAAGTTCGAGTTCGAGGCTGAAATGGTTCGGCTGAAGGCGGCTTAGCCGGCGCTAAGCGCCCCCCTCTGGCCTGCCGGCCATCTCCCCCACGGGTGGGGAGATTGGCTAATCGCGAACGCCGCCGCCGCCCCTCATCCGCCCTTCGGGCACCTTCTCCCCGTGAACGGGGAGAAGGGAAGAGGCGCCTTCCTTACGCGAACGCCCCATGGCAATGCTTGTACTTCTTCCCCGAGCCGCAGGGGCAGGCTTCGTTGCGGCCGACCTTGCCCCAGGTGGCAGGGTTGTTGGGGTCGCGATCTTCGGGAGCGACGATGGCGGTTGTCTCCGGGCGGACCAGAAGCGCCGTCTCGCCGCCTTCGAAGTCGTTCTCGCCGGTGGTGCCGTCGATATGGGTGCCGAACATGTCGGGGGCCTCGGGCGGCGGTGCGTCGGCGGCCTGGCGGACCAGTTCGACGCGCATCAGCTGCGCGGTGACGGCCTGGCGCAGATTGCCCAGCATGGCCTGGAACAGCTCGAACGCCTCGCCCTTGTATTCCTGCAGCGGATCGCGCTGGGCGTAGCCGCGGAAGCCGACGACCGAACGCAGATGGTCGAGATTGACGATGTGCTCGCGCCACAGATGGTCGAGCGTCTGCAACACCACCGAACGCTCGACATAGTTCATCACCTCGGGACCGAAGCGCTCGGCGCGCTCCTTGGCGGCGGCTTCGGCGGCCTGCCCGATGCGCTCGCGGATGTCGTCCTCGGCGATGCCCTCTTCCTTGGCCCAGTCCTCGACCGGCAGGTCGAGGTTCAGGAACTCGGCGATCTCGGCCTTCAGCCCGGCAACGTTCCACTGCTCGGCATAGGCGTTTTCGGGAATGGCCTTGGCGACGATCTCGTCGATGACGCCTTCGCGCATCTCGGCGATCGTTTCGGAGAGGCCCTCGCCGTCCATCAGCTCGATGCGCTGCTCGAACACCACCTTGCGCTGGTCGTTGGAGACGTCGTCATATTTCAGAAGGTTCTTGCGGATGTCGAAGTTGCGCGCCTCGACCTTCTTCTGCGCCTTCTCCAGCGCCTTGTTGATCCACGGATGGATGATCGCCTCGTCTTCCTTGAGGCCGAGCTTCTGCAGCATGCCGTCCATGCGCTCGGAGCCGAAGATGCGCATCAGATCGTCCTGCAGCGACAGGAAGAATTTCGAGCGGCCGGGGTCGCCCTGACGGCCGGAACGGCCGCGCAACTGGTTGTCGATGCGGCGCGATTCGTGGCGTTCGGTGGCCAGTACGTAGAGGCCGCCGGCGGCCAGCGCCTTTTCCTTCAGCCGCTCGATGTCGGCAATAATTTCCTTTTCCCGCGCTTCGCGCTCGGGTCCGGCCGGCATGTCGCCGAGTTCGTCTTCAATGCGCATCTCGGCATTGCCGCCGAGCTTGATGTCGGTGCCGCGGCCGGCCATGTTGGTGGCGATGGTGATAGCGCCTGGCTTGCCGGCCTGGGCGACGATCGCCGCCTCGCGCTCGTGATGACGGGCGTTCAGCACTTCGAAATCGGTAAAACCTTCCTTGCGCAGGCGCTCGGCCAGTTGCTCGGACTTTTCGATGGAAGTGGTGCCGACCAGCGTCGGCTGGCCCTTGGCGCTGGCTTCGCGGATCTCCCTGACGATCGCCTTGTATTTCTCCTCGACAGTCCGGTAGACCTCGTCGTCCTCGTCGATGCGCACGACCGGCAGATTGGTCGGGATCTCGGTGACTTCCAGGCCGTAGATGTTGCCGAATTCCTCAGCCTCGGTCAGCGCCGTGCCGGTCATGCCGGAGAGCTTCTTGTAGAGGCGGAAATAGTTCTGGAAGGTGACGGAGGCCAGCGTCTGGTTCTCCGGCTGGATCGCCACATGCTCCTTGGCTTCGAGCGCCTGGTGCAGGCCTTCCGAATAGCGGCGGCCCGGCATCATGCGGCCGGTGAACTCGTCGATGATGACGATCTCGCCATTGCGGACGATATAGTCCTTGTCCTTCTGGAACAGCCGGTGCGCCTTCAGCGCATTGTTGACGTGGTGGACGATGGCGACGTTCTCGACGTCGTAGAGCGACTCGCCCTTGAGCAGGCCGGCGTCGCGCAAAAGGTTCTCGAGCTTCTCGGTGCCTTCCTCGGTGAAGATCGAGGTCTTCTGTTTCTCGTCGATCTCATAATCCTGCGGCTGCAGCTGGATGATGAAGGTGTCGATGGTGTTGTACATTTCCGAACGGTCCTCGAGCGGACCGGAAATGATCAGCGGCGTGCGCGCCTCGTCGACCAGGATGGAATCGACTTCGTCGACGATCGCGTAATTGTGACCGCGCTGCACCATCTGGGCGCGCTCGTATTTCATGTTGTCGCGCAGATAGTCGAAGCCAAGCTCGTTGTTGGTGGCGTAGGTGACATCGGCGGCGTAGGCGGCGCTGCGCTCCTCGTCGGAAAGGCCGTGGACGATGACCCCAACCGAGAGGCCGAGGAACTTGTAGACGCGGCCCATCCATTCGGAGTCGCGGGTGGCCAGGTAATCGTTGACGGTGACGACGTGGACGCCCTTGCCGGCGAGCGCATTGAGGTAGACCGGCAGCGTCGCGACCAGGGTCTTGCCCTCGCCGGTGCGCATCTCGGCAATGCCGCCATTGTGCAGCACCATGCCGCCGATCAGCTGGACATCGAAGGGGCGCATGCCGAGCACGCGGCGCGCTGCCTCGCGGGCGGTAGCGAAGGCCGGGATCAACAGGTCGTCGAGCGTGGCGCCATTGGCGATGTCCTGGCGGAATTTCGCGGTGCGGCCGACCAACTCCTCGTCGGAAAGCGCCCGCATCTCGTTTTCCATGGCGTTGATCGCCTCGACACGAGGCCGGGTCGATTTGACCCGACGGTCATTGGAGGAACCGAAAACCTTACGGGCGAGACCGCCGAGACTGACCATCCAATGGTCCTTTCGATAGAATTCTCAATCTTGAGATGAGCGCCGGCCGGCCCCATCAATTCCACGTGAACACTGGCAAACACATTAGTGAACACTGGCAAACACAAAAAGCGCCCGGAAAACGGTTCTGGACGCAAAGTCGTTGGACAGATAAGAGGGGGCTCAACTGATGTCAACGCCGCGCCGGCCCTCCTGGCTGCGCCAAATTCCGCCACAATCTGGCCGATCTGGAAGCACCCCTCTTAACAATCCCCACCGGAGTCGCCCTATGTCCCTGTTGTTCCGCCGCGCGTCGCTCGCCAGCCTTGGCTTGGCCGTCGGCCTGTCGGCCCTTTCGCTCTCGCCTGTGATGGCGCAGCAAACCGCTCCCGCTCCGGCGGATGCAGCAGCGCCGGCCGCGGCACCGGTCGATCCGAATAAGGTTATCGCCACGGTCAACGGCCAGCCCCTGACCGAAGCAGATCTGGTGCTTGCCGAAGGGGAATTGTCGCAGCAGTTCGCGCAATTGCCGCCCGAGCAGCGCCGTGCCGCCGCCCTTTCGGCTGCCATCGAGATCCGCGTCATGGCCGCCGAGGCGGTCACCACAGGGCTCGACAAGGATCCCGACTTCCAGCGCCGCATGGCTTTCCTGCAGCAGCGCGCGCTGCATGGCGAGATGGTCGAGAAGGGCGTCGTCGACAAGGTCACCGACGCCGAGGTCCGCGCCCGTTACGACCAGGAAATCGCCAACACGCCGCCCACCAACGAGCTGCATGCCCGTCACATCCTCGTGAAGACGAAGGAGGAGGCCGAGGCGATCATCAAGCAGCTCGACGGCGGCGCCGACTTCCAGAAGCTCGCCAACGAGCACACCAGCGATCCCTCGGGCAAGACCAGCGGCGGCGATCTCGGCTGGTTCGGACCTGGCCAGATGGTGCCGGAGTTCGACAAGGCGGCCTCCGCGCTTGAGGTCGGCAAATACACCGAGCAGCCGGTGCAAACGCAGTTCGGCTGGCATGTCATCAAGCTCGAGGACAAGCGCACCAAGCAGCCGCCGGCCTTCGAGGACGTCAAGGACCAGGCCAAGCAGGCGGTCATCCGCGACAAGTATTTCGCACTGGTCAAGTCGCTGCGCGCCGGCGCCAAGATCGAGATCCCCGACGCGAACCTGAAGAAGACGGTCGATACGCTGGAAAGCGCCAAGTAAGACTGATAGCTCCTTGAAAAAGGGCGCGGCAGCCAGGGGTTGCCGCGCCCTTTCTCATTGCCATCTTTACGGGGCGGGCGCCGCTATGCCTCGCATCACGTAGTTGACCGCCTTGCCGATGGTCGCTTCGTCCTCGTCGAGCCGGTTGGTCAACAGATGTCTCCAGGCGAAGGAGGCGATGAGGTCTGCGACAACAGCTGAATCGATTTCGGCCGGGATTTCGCCCCTTGCCTTGGCGCGTTCGATGATCTGGCCGGTATGGGACCGTCGGCCCAGCGAGTAGTCGGCAAGGGCTGCGGCAGCGGTCTCGTCGGACTGGGCCTCGGCGATCAGCGACCGGAACACGCTTCCCGACGATGTCTCGCGCCAGTGGGTGAACAGGTTTTTCAGGAAGCCGACGAGATCCTCCTCCAGCCGCCCGGTATCGGGAACATCGACGCGCTTCTGGCGCTGGTAGACTTCGAGCAGCAACGCCGCCTTGCTCGGCCACCAGCGATAGATGGTGGGTTTGCCGGCGCGGGCCCGCCGCGCCACCGCTTCGATGGAAAAACCGGCATAACCGGCTTCGACCAGCACGGCCTCGGCGGCTTCGAGAATGGCATCGGCGCTGTCGGGGTTGCGCCGCGCACCGATCGATCTGCGCGCCGGATCGGCGTCCTCGGCCATCTCTGTCTCCTCGCCAACACTATCGCCGGCAATATAGGCGACCCGACGCTCAAACGAAACGGCGCGTTTTCAAGCTTCAGGAACGGATGGTAGCGGCAGGGGTTAAGTTTATTCTCTGGAAGTCTACCGGCGTGTCGGTTGGCGAAGCTCCAAAGGCAAAAACCCGCCGGGCGGCGGGTCACTGGCGCAAATCAGCACCATGGGCAAAAATGTAGCATAGCTGCCCTCACCGAGTCAAGAAAAAATTCCTATCGCTATGAGACGCTGCCGGCTTAAATTGCCCGGCTGGCCGTGGGATCACGCCTACTGCATCGCCTGCGATGTCTCGGATTCGATACGCCAGCCGCCGCCGGCCTTGACCAGCCCAAGCGTGACGCGCGCCTTGCCGGTCAGGCGTGCCGCCGACGTGTCCTTTGGAAGATAGTCGTAGCGCATCGCAAAGACTGCCTCGGCGCGATCTTCGCCCTGCGGAGCGACTTCCAGGCTGCCGGCCTCCATGCTTAGCGACCAGGAGGCCCACTGCGCGAACCAGTCGGCCTTGACCTTGACGATGGCGTCGGCGTCGTAGCGGGTTCCGAAGATGATGGCGGATGGGCCGTAGAGCCGTTTGACGGTCTCGCTCATCGCCCTGGTGTCCGGCGTCAGATAGTCCTGGCGCAGGAATTTCTCGATCGATCCCTTGTCGTCGCCGACAGAGCGTTCAAGTGCGGCGACTTCCGTCGAAGGCGCCGGCGCCGCGGCCGGCCTTTGTGGCTCTGCGGGTTGTCCGTCCGAGACGAATTCGAAGCGTTCGAGCAGCGATCCCTGCTCCCAGGGGCGCTGGGTTTCGCGGGTTTGCGAAACCACGTCGCGGCGCACCGCGATCATCATGTCGTTGATGCTCTGGCCGGGCTCGGCGATGTGGCGCAGCAGGGCGGCGGCGAAGGGCGAGTTGCGTCCGCTGCCGTCCATGGCGACAGCGCCAGGTGCCGTCGAGAAGGCGATGAACGAGCCGCGCGTCGAATCGAATTGCGCCAGCCCGGCCAGCGCCTTCGCCGAGCGCGTGGTGGCGGTGCGGCTGAGACTGCGGGCAAATGGATTGTTGCGGCAGGCATCGAGAAACACCAGGCTGACCTTGGTCTGCTGTTCCATGATGTCGAGGACTTCGTCGATCGGCACGGCCTCGAGCTGCAGCTTGACCGGTACGTCCAGCCTGGCGTCGACCGGCACGATGTAGTTGCGCCCGTCGACCTGCAGGCCGTGGCCGGCATAATAGAAAAGCCCGACGCCGGCGCCCTGGAGCGCATCGGAAAACGCGCCGATGCTGCGTTCGAGTTCACGCTTGCCGAGATCATTGCCCTCGATGACCTCGAAGCCGATCGAGCGCAGCTTGTCGGCGATGTCGAGGGCGTCGTTCACAGGATTGGCCAGCGTGCCGGCTTCGGCGTAAGTGCCGTTGCCGATGACAAGCGCTACCCGCCGTTGCGGCTGCGCATCCGCGCTCAGCAGCAAAAGTCCCAGAAATGCCCATGCAAGGATCGCAAGCCTGCCCATGGGGCAGATCATAACGCCATCGGCCCCGGCGACGCCATCGGATTTGAAATGCAGGCCTAACCACGAGCGGGTTCGAGCTCCCGGGCAAGAGCGACGAAAACGCCTTGCGCCCGCGCGGTCTATCGGGCAAACCGGCCTTCCCCTGCGATTTTTCCCGCCCGAGGCCTCCATGTCCACGACGATTTCGCCGCTCGCGCCGAAGAAATACCCCAAAATGCCGGAAATCGAAGGGGTGCGCATCGCCACCGCCGAGGCAGGGATAAAGTACAAAAACCGCACCGATCTTTTGACCATGGTCTTCGATGAAGGCACCGCGATCGCCGGCGTGTTCACGAAATCGAAATGCCCTTCGGCGCCGGTCGACTTCTGCCGGCAGAATCTCGGCGCGGGCAAGGCCCGGGTGCTGGTCGTCAATTCCGGCAACGCCAACGCCTTCACCGGCAAGAGAGGCCGCGAGTCGACCGCGCTGACCGGCGAGGCGGCCGCGAAGGCGGCCGGCTGCACGGCAGCGGAGGTTTTCCTGGCCTCGACCGGCGTCATCGGCGAGCCGCTCGATACCAGCAAATTCAGCCATCTGCTCGCGGGACTGGTCAGCAACGGCAAGCCTGAGCTGTGGACCGAAGCGGCAAAGGCGATCATGACCACGGATACCTATCCGAAACTGGCGACCGCGACCGTCAAGCTCGGCGATACCGACGTCACCATCAACGGCATCTCCAAGGGCGCCGGCATGATCGCGCCCGACATGGCAACGATGCTCTCCTTCATCGCCACCGACGCGCCGATCGCCGCCCCTGTTCTGCAGGACCTGTTGTCGCGCGGCACGGCCAAGACCTTCAACGCGGTCACCGTCGACAGCGACACCTCGACCAGCGATACGCTGCTGATCTTCGCCACCGGCAAGGCTGCCAAGCGTGGCGCGCCAGAGATAACCGACCCCAAGGATGCCCGTCTCGGCGCGTTCCGCCGGGCACTCGGCAAGGTGTTGAAATCGCTGGCGCTGCAAGTGGTGCGCGACGGCGAGGGCGCCCGCAAGCAGGTCGAAGTCACCGTCACCGGCGCCAAATCGGCGCGCTCGGCCAAGCGCATCGCGCTGTCGATCGCCAATTCGCCGCTGGTCAAGACGGCGGTCGCCGGCGAGGATGCCAATTGGGGCCGCGTCGTCATGGCCGTCGGCAAGGCCGGCGAGCCCGCCGATCGCGACCGGCTGTCGATCTGGTTCGGCGACAACAGGCTGGCGCATGAAGGCGAGCGCGATCCTGGCTATTCCGAGCAGGCGACGTCGGCCTATATGAAGCGCGACGACATCCGTATCCGCGCCGATATCGGCATCGGCCGCGGCAAGGCGACGGTGTGGACTTGCGATCTCACCAAGGAATATGTCGCCATCAATGGCGATTATCGGAGCTGATGGTTTTGGGTTCCAGGCATCCGGCAAGCATGCTCGCGATCGTGCGCCGCTACGAGGCGGCCGGCTTTCGCGCCTGGCCGGCAGCCGCCATCCATTATGACGGCACCTGGGTGGTGCGGCTGACCGCCGGCCATCCGGCCAAGCGGCTGAACTCGGTCAATCCGCTCGATCCAGGCGATACCCAGCACATTGCCGACCGTATCGGCCGGGCCAGCCGCCGTTTCGATGCCTATGGAAGGCCGCTGACGTTCCGCATGTCGCCGCTGTCGGGCCCAGATCTCGCCAGCCATCTCGACCGCGAGGGCTGGAGCCGGTTCGACGAGTCGCTGGTCATGCGGCTGCCGCTGGCCGGCGCGCAGCTCGACGCCGCCATGGACCAGATTCCGCTCAAGGACATCAGCCGCTTCATCGGCGCGTCGCTCAAGGTCAGCGGTTCGGATGTTTCGCTGCGGCCCGGCCTGTCGGAGATCATCGGCGCCATCCAGCCCGAAGCCGGGCTGTTCGCGCTCGAAGATGGAGCCGAGGCGCTGGCGACGCTTATCTGCGTGCATGACGGCGATCTCGCCGGCCTGTTCGAGGTCGCCACCGACAAGTCGGCACGCAACAGGGGCCATGGCCGCAACCTGATCCTGTCGGCGCTCAAATGGGCGCGACTGCGGGGCGCGCGGGAAGCCTGGCTGCAGGTCGAGGCCAACAATGTGCCGGCGCTGGCGCTCTACCATTCGCTCGGCTTCGAGGAAGTCTATCGCTACCACTATCGCCGGCCCCCGGGTCATGAATGATGTCGTGACCGCCGGCAAACGCCTGCTCCTGGTCGCCGCCTGCGCGCTGGTCGATGCCGACGGCCGGGTGCTTCTGGCGCAGCGGCCTCAGGGCAAGCAACTTGCCGGGTTGTGGGAATTTCCCGGCGGCAAGGTCGAGCCCGGCGAGACGCCCGAACAATGCATCATTCGCGAACTGCATGAGGAAATCGGCATCGAAACCGACATCCCGTGCCTGGCGCCGCTTACTTTCGCCAGTCATTCCTACGACGATTTCCACCTGCTGATGCCGCTGTTCGTCTGCCGCCGCTTTCGCGGCATAGCCCAGCCCAGGGAAGGGCAGACGCTGAAATGGGTGCGGCCGAAGCAGATGCGCGACTATCCGATGCCGCCGGCCGATGCGCCGCTGATCCCGTTCCTCATCGATCTTCTCTGAGGCTCGCGTTCGGTCGGTTCCTGGCCGAGGCGTGTATCAGCCAGCGTTAATGGAAGATTTATCTCGTCGTGAAAAATTGAGGCATGGCCGTTCGCGGCCGAGCCGTCGATTTGCCGGGGAGCGATAGCATGAGCCTAGACAGGGATTGGGATTCGATCCGGCCCGAGCGCGGCTTTCGCGCCGCCGATGCGGGCATGGGCATATTGCGCATCACGCTGCTGTTCGGTTCGGCCGCGGTGGCGCTGGCGCTGATTGTAACCCCTTTCCTCGACAGCCAGACACGCTCGCTGTCGGCCCGTGATGGTTTCGGCGGGCTTGACATGGCGGCGACAGGCTCGATCGGCCATCGCGAAACCTACACGCTGCGCCGCAGCGTGCTGCAGCCGCAGCCGAGCTCGGTCTGCATCATCAGGTCCAATGGCAGGAGCAGCGGCGACTGCTGACATGGTTAAGAGATTTCGGAAAGGCGGCGGTTTCATCGCCTGTTAAGCCTTTGCCGTTAACCTTTCTTAACAGGTCGGCTGTAGGGTCCCGGACAGAGGGGTTGAGGCCATGAAAGCAGTCCTGCTGGGTTTTTTGAACGACGAGACCGGCGCCACGGCCGTCGAATATGGCGTGATCATCGCCGTGCTGTCGCTGGCCATCATCGGCGGTATCGGTGAGGTCCGTGACGGGATCGTCTGGCTGTTCAGCGACAACAACAGCAAGCTTGCGAACGCTTTCGCACCCACTCCCTGATCCAACTTTTCCGCGCCTGCGGGCAGGATCATTGCCCGTCGGGCGCCTCCAGGATTGTTTTCAGCGAGACCTTGGCCGACCCTGGCTTCAGCGGTTTTTGCTGCGATGCGTCGGGCGCCCAGCCGGACATCCAGACAATCGAGAAACTTGCCCTGACACGGCCATCGGGGTCGGAAAACCGCTCGGCGTAGATTTCCGCCGCGCGGGCAAACAGCTTGCGCGAGCCCGGCCGCCGGCTGCGATCGGTGAGCGCATTGGTTTCGCCCATGGCCCGCAGATCCGCCATCAGGTTGAACAGGCTGGCATAGCGCACGGTCACCGTCTCGACGTCGGCGACCGGCAGAGCGAGACCGGCGCGCTGCAGCAGCGCACCGGCATCGCGCACGTCGGTGAACGGGGCGACACGCGGGCTGGCGCCGCCGTAAAGCTCGGTCTCGGCCGAAAGCAGGCTTTCGCGCAATTCGAAAAGCGTACCGGCGCCGGCAAAGGCGCCGAGGAAAAGCCCATCCGGCCGCAACGCACGGCGGATCTGGATCAGCATGCCGGGGATGTCGTTCATGGCCTGCAGCGACAGAAGCGACACCGCCAGATCGAGGCTTTCGGGTTCGAACGGCACGGTTTCGAGCGGTGCGATCAAGCCGGCGCCGCCACCGCTCAGGAAGGCCGTGTCCGCCTCGACGCGGACAATGTCGGCGACCTTGCTGCTTTCGGCGAGCGTTTCGGCCGCCGCCGGCGTCTGGCAAAACAGCACAGCCGCCTTGCCGAACCTGCGCTCGACGGCGCCCAGCCGGTCGGCAAGGTCCTCGGCCGTGCGGCGCATGAGAAAGTCCGCACCGTCGACCGGATGGGCAAGCGCGCGCCGCTTGTGCGCCAGCCACAGAGAGGTATCCATTATCGGCTGCAACGGGCAGATCCTTTGTTTGTCCACGCTCCGAGATCGTTGATATAGTGGCGTGCAGGAGCAACCACCTGGCCGATCCGATGCCCAAGATCAAGTCCATCGGAATAACGAACCTGGCCCGGTCGGTTGTCGGCTGGCCGGCGCGGATGCTGTTTCCGCCGGTCTGCGCCGGTTGCCGCCGGCATGTCTCGCAGCCAGGCGTGCTGTGCGGCGCCTGCTGGCCGAAGCTCAGGCTGCTGGAGCGGCCATGGTGCCCGGTCATGGGCACGCCGTTCACCCACCATATGGGCGAAGGCTTTCTGTCGGCCGAGGCGATTGCCGATCCGCCGCCTTTCGAGCGGGCGCGGGCGGCGGTCGCCTATTCCGGCGTTGCCCGACAGATGGTGCAGGGGCTGAAATACCAGGATCGCACCGATCTGGCACCATGGATGGCGCGCTGGATGGTTCGCGCCGGTGCCGATCTCATCGCCGACGCGGATGTGGTGGTGCCGGTGCCGCTGCACTGGCGGCGCTTTTTCAGGCGGCGCTTCAACCAATCTGCGGAACTGGCGAGGGCCGTCTCGACGCTCAGTGAATTGCCCTTCGCCCCCTCGGCGGTGCGGCGCGTGAAACTCACCCGCCAGCAGGTCGGGCTGGAGCGCGGGGAACGCGAGGAAAATGTGCGGGCCGCCTTTCGGGTACCCGCCGAGGCGGAAATCGAGATCGCCGGCCGCAGGGTGCTTTTGATCGACGATGTCTACACCACCGGCGCCACGGTGCGCTCCGCCACCAAGGCGCTGAAAAGGGGAGGTGCGGCCGCCGTCGACGTGCTGACCTTTGCCCGTGTGTTGCCGGGGGACTTCCGGGCGGACGAGTCCGCGACTATATAAGTCGGCAACGAACAGCGGAAATTCGTCATGGTCGATGTCACGATCTACACCCGCATGATGTGCGGCTATTGCACGGCAGCCAAGCGGCTGCTCGAGCGCAAGGGCATAGCCTTTACCGAGCACGATGCCTCCTTCTCGCCGGAACTGCGCCAGGAGATGATCTCCCGGGCGCATGGCCGCTCGACCTTTCCGCAGATTTTTATCGGCGATACGCATGTCGGTGGCTGTGACGATCTCCACGAGCTGGAGGCCGAAGGCCGGCTCGACAAACTGCTCGCTGACGGCGCGACGAATTAAGGGAATGACGATGGGTGTTTTCAAAGCCGCTGCGATCCAGATGCGTTCAGGCGAGAGCCCCGAGCGCAACGCCGTCGATCTCGAACGGCTGGTGCGTGAAGCAGCTGGCCAAGGTGCCGCCTACATCCAGACGCCGGAAATGACCGGCGCGCTGATCCGCGACAAGGAAGCTCGCGCCGCCTCCTTCACCTCCGAGGACAAGGATATCGTCGTTTCGACCGCGCGCAAGCTGGCCAAGGAACTCGGCGTCTTCCTGCATATCGGCTCGACAGCCATTTTACGCGCCGACGGCAAGCTCGCCAACCGGGCGCTGCTGTTCGGGCCGGACGGCGCCACGCTCGCGACATACGACAAGATCCACATGTTCGACGTCGATCTCGACAATGGCGAGAGCTGGCGCGAATCCGCCGCCTATGAGCCGGGCACCGAGGCCGTCGTCACCGAGATCGAGGGTGCAAAGCTCGGCTTCGCCGTTTGCTACGATCTGCGCTTTCCGCAACTCTTCCGCGCCGAGGCACTGGCCGGCGCCGACCTGCTTTCCGTACCTGCCGCCTTCACCCGGCAGACGGGTGAGGCGCACTGGCATGTGCTGCTCAGGGCCCGCGCCATCGAGAATGGCGCCTATGTCGTCGCCGCCGCGCAGGGCGGCTTGCATGAGGATGGCCGCGAGACCTACGGTCATTCGCTGATCGTCGATCCGTGGGGCCGTATCATCGCGGAAGCCGCGCATGACGAGCCGGCGGTGATCATCGCCGAGATCGACCCGGCGCAGTCGCTTGCCGCGCGCAAGAAGATCCCCAATCTCAGGAATGCGCGGGATTTCGCCGTCAATGCTGGCTTGGGCGAGGCGCCGCGGCTCAGGGGTGCAGCCTCTTGATCCGTTTTGCCCTGATCTGTGAGCACGAGCACGAATTCGAAGGCTGGTTCCGCAGCAACGACGATTTCGACACCCAGAAGAAGCGCGGCTTTGTCGATTGCCCCACCTGCGGTTCGCACAAGGTGCAGAAAGCGCTGATGGCGCCGGCTGTCTCCACGGCGCGCAAGCAGGAAACCATAGCGCTCGCCATGGGCGAGGCGCAGAAGCAGGCTCTGGCGCAGCTGAAGGCGATGGCCGAGAAGGTGCGCGAGAATGCCGACTATGTCGGCGACAAGTTCGCCGAGGAAGCGCGAAAGATCCATTTCGGCGAGAGCGACCCGCGCGGCATCTATGGCGAGGCGACGCTGGACGAGGCCAAGAGCCTGGCCGAGGATGGCGTCGAGTTCATGCCTATCCCGGTATTCCCGGACGATCGCAACTGACCGGCTAGCTGACGCTACCGATCAATTTCTCAAGCAGCCGAGAGAGCGTTTCGCGTTCCGCCTGCGTCAAGCCCGAGAGAACCGCGTGCTCGTTGGCCACGTGGGCGGTAACGGCCTCGTCGACCAGCGCCAAGCCCTTTTCGGTCAGCCTCACGACAATGCCGCGTCTATCGTTGGGATGAGGCCCACGCAGGATCAATCCGGACGTTTCGAGCCGGTCGAGCCGGTTGGTCATGGCGCCCGATGTGACCATCGTCGCTTCATAGAGAGCGGTCGGCGTCAGCGCATAGGGTGAGCCAGCGCGGCGCAGCGTCGCCAGCACGTCGAACTCGCCCGACTGCAATCCATAGCGGGCAAACAACGGCGCCAGGCGCTCGCGGGCGATCAGCGAGGAGGCCTCGTTCAGCCGTCCGAGCACGGCCATCGGCGAGACATCCAGATCGGGCCGCTCCCGCTTCCATTGCTCGATCGCTCTTGCTGCCCTGTCCAACTGTCTCACCATTATTTATCTTGACGTTAAGAATCTTGCCATTATCTTATCGTAACATGCAATGCCGGCCAAGAGCCGCCGCGCTACAGGATTCGGTCAATGAAACTTCTCTGGGATTCGGCGCTCGGCCTGCTGGTCGTCACCGGCGGCCTGCTCGGCCTGACGCTGCCCTTCGGCAAGCTCGCCACGGCTGCCGGCGTGCCGGCCATGGTCTGGGCCTTCGTCATCTCGCTCGGCGCCGGCGGGGTCTTGCTGTGCGTGCTCTTGGCTCGCGGCAAGCGGGTCCGGCTCACCGCGCACAAACTGCGCTATTTCTTCGTCACCGCCGCGGTGTCCTATGCTGTCCCCAACCTCCTGATGTTCTCGGCCATCCCGCATCTGGGCGCCGGCTACACCGGCATCATGTTCACCCTGTCGCCTGTCATCACACTGGTGTTCTCGATCCTGTTGCGTGTCCGGCGCCCCAACATGCTGGGCATTGTCGGCATCGCCGTCGGCTTCGTCGGCGCTGTCATGGTGGCGGTGACGCGCGGCGAGGCCGGCCAGCCGGCCGATTTGTTCTGGGTGGCGATGGGGTTGCTCATTCCGGTCAGCCTTGCCGTCGGCAACATCTACCGCACGGTCGACTGGCCGGACGGCACCGGCCCGATCGAGCTTGCCGTCGGCAGCCATCTGGCGTCAGCGGCGATGCTGCTTGCCGGCATTCTTCTCCTGTTCGGCGGCGAGGCTTTCGTGCCACTCGGCGGCGTGCCGCTGGTGGTGGTCGCGCAGGTCGCGTCGGCGTCGGCGATGTTTGCCTTCTTCTTCAGGCTGCAGGCGGTTGGCGGTCCGGTCTATCTCAGCCAGATCGGTTATGTGGCGGCCGCCGTCGGCCTGTTTGCCGGAACCATCTTCCTCGGCGAGCACTATCAGTTGCTGACCTGGGCAGGCGCGCTCATCATCACTGCCGGCGTGTTCATCACCACCAGGGCACAAAGCCAGAAGGGTCGAGTTCCTGCAGCCGGAGCCGCCTTGCCGATCCGTTAGGCCTGGCTCGCGTCAAAGATTTTCCTGAGAGCCGGCGGGGCAACATTTCGCCATGACATCCGTATTGCGCTGCGAAATGTCTTTCATCGCATGCGTCAAGAATGATCGACGTCCAGCCCTTTCGTCCCCATCCACCAGGCACTGGCTTGAAAACCAGCGGTTCGGCTGCAGTCGTCATCTCTTGCTGGCCGATGTCGAGCTTTATGACGGCGCGATCGTTTTCGGGCAGCGACATGAAGATGCGATTGCGTACCCGGAAGTCGGCCTTGCCGAAATGCGATTTCTCGGCCGCTTCGGGAAGCTCAAGCGCCAATTGTCGGGCTCTCACACTGTCCACGGTCCGACAAATCTCCAGATCAGCCTTCAGACCGAGCCTTTTTCCGCCAGGACCATGTAGTTGACGTCCATGTCCTTCGACCGCGCCCAGCGGTCGGCCAGCGGGTTGTAGGTGACGCCGGTGCGGTCGATGATGGTCAGGCCGGCGCCGCCAAGCGCCTTTTCGAGCTCTTCCGGGCGCACCAGCTTGCCGAACTGGTGGGTGCCGCGCGGCAGCCAGCGCAGCACATATTCGGCCCCGATGATGGCTAAGCCCAGCGCCTTCAGCGTGCGGTTGATGGTGGCCACGAACATGATGCCGCCGGGCCGCACCATCTCGCCGCATTTGGCGACGAACAGGTCGATGTCGGCGACATGCTCGACCACTTCCATGTTGAGGATGACGTCGAATTTCTCGCCGGCGTCGGCAAGGTCCTCGGCCGTCGTGGCGCGATAGTCGACGCTGACATTGCCCTCGGCGGCGTGCAGCTTGGCCACTTCGATGTTGGTTTCGGAGGCATCTGCGCCCACAACCTCGGCGCCAAGCCGCGCCATCGGCTCGCACAGAAGTCCGCCGCCGCAGCCGATGTCGAGGATGCGCAGGCCCTCGAAAGGCCTTGCAGCGCGCGGGTCACGGCCGAAGCGCGTCGCTATCTGGTCGCGGATATAGGCCAGCCGGACCGGATTGAATTTGTGCAGGGGACGGAATTTGCCGTTCGGGTTCCACCATTCGGCGGCAAGGGCGGAAAAGCGTTCCACTTCTCCGGCATCGATCGTCGATCGTCGGGGCTCTGGCATCGGTTGGTCTCCTCGACACTACAGCGCCGCGCGTCCTCTTGGACGCGCAAAGGACGCTGTAGCACTTTAAATTCTGCGTATGATCCTTTCCGAAATCGACTTCGATTTCGGGGTCATGCGCTAGGAAGTCGGGCGTGAGGCCGCGAATGTCAAGGCAGCATTTTCCTCGGCCTGCCAGGCAACAGGCTCTGTCAGGGCATGTCACCTGTCACGCGCCTGCATCGAAACACAATTGATCCGCCGGGCGAAAAGGAGACAGGATTTGAATTGGAGGAAACCATGATGAAACAGGAAACGGCTTCGATCCTTTGGCACCGCCTCGACGTGGAGGGTCACGACGCCTGCCTGTTGTCACAGACCAATGTCGGGCACAGTCTCGAGGGACAGGCCATCTTCATCCAGGACGGCAAGCCGTGCTGCCTTGGCTATGAGGTGATCTGCGATGTCGGCTGGCGCACGCGTTCAGCGCGGATCGACGGCTTTCTCGGCACCCGCAAGCTGCATTATGCGATCGAACGCGATTCGGACGGCCAGTGGACGCTGAATGGCGAAGTCCAGCAGGGCGTCGACGGCCTTGTCGATGTCGATCTTGGCTTCACACCGGCATCGAACCTGCTGGCGATCCGCCGGTATGACCTCGGCATCGGCGAGGCGACGCCTGCTCCGGCCGCCTACCTGACTTTCCCTGAACTGAGCCTGGTGCGCCTCGATCAGACCTATCGGCGTCTCGACACGGTTCGCTACGCCTATGCCGCGCCGGTGTTCGGCTATGATGAGACCCTCAACATCTCGCCGCACGGCTTCGTTGTCGACTATCCTGGCCTGTGGAGAAGCGCGGCTGCGTCAGACTGAAGCGATTGTAATCAATCCGCTGCGCCCTGCGTCGTGCCGAGCACGTCACGCAGTTTCGCCGCCAGTTGCTCGATGGTGAAGGGCTTGGCGAGGAAATGCACGTCGTGGTCGAGCACGCCGTTGTGGACCACCGCGTTCCTGGTGAAGCCGGTGGTGAAGATCACCTTCAGCTGCGGCATGCGGGCAACGGCCTCTTCCGCCAGCTTGCGGCCGTTCATGACGGGCATGACGATGTCGGTGAACAGAAGGCCGACGTTCGGGCGCTCCGCCAGTTTCTGCAACGCTTCCTCGCCGCTCGCGGCATGAATGACGGTGTATCCGAGTTCGCGTATGGCCTCGGTGGTGGAGACCCTCACGCGGGCATCATCCTCGACGACAAGATCGTTTCGGTGACCGGTGCGGCGGGGTTGTCGCCTCGCCCGGTGGGCACGGCCGGCTCATCGGCGCCGAAATACCGCGGCAAGTAGATCTTGATCGTCGTGCCTTCGCCGGGTTCGGAATAGATATTGACGTGGCCGCCCGACTGTTTGACGAAGCCGAACACCTGGCTCAATCCCAGGCCGGTGCCCTTATTGACCGGCTTGGTGGTGAAGAAGGGTTCAAAGGCCTTGGCGATGACATCGGGGGTCATGCCCGAACCGGTGTCGCTGACGGCGATCATCACATACTGGCCGGCCGCGACTTCGGCATGGGCGGCGGCGTAGCTCTCATCGAGATGGCTGTTGGCGGTCTCGATGGTCAGCTTGCCATCATCGCCCATGGCGTCGCGCGCGTTGACGGCCAGGTTGAGAACGGCGTTCTCGATCTGGCTCGGGTCGGCATGGGTTTTCCACAAGCCTCCCGCCAGCACCGTTTCGATGCGGATGGTTTCGCCGAGTGCCCGACGGATCAGGTCGGACATGCCGGTCAGCAGACGGTTGGCGTCGACGATCTGCGGCGCCAGCGGCTGCTGGCGCGAGAAGGCGAGCAGCCGGGCCGTCAGATTGGCGGCACGGGTCGCGGCATCGATCGCCGCATCGACGAATTGTGCGATGTCGTGCTCGCCGCGCGCCAGCTTGCGCTGGGCGAGGTTCATGGCGCTGATGATCACCGCCAGCATGTTGTTGAAGTCGTGGGCGATGCCGCCTGTAAGCTGGCCGACAGCCTCCATCTTGTGCATCTGGCGGATCTGGGATTCGGCCTTTTCGCGTGTCTCGATCTCCTTGCCGAGGGCGACGTTCTTGCGCACCAACTCATCCTGGGCAACGGCAACCTCACGGAAGCGGCGGCGCGATTCCCTGATCGCGTAGCCGGCAAGCAGGAAGATCGCCAGCAGCGCCGCCACCGAACCGATGCGTAACCAGGCCTCGACCTGGTCGGTATGCGCATCGCGCGCGGCGACGGCTGCGGCGCTGATGCGTCGGACCGTATCCATGCTGGTCCGGATTTCCTCCATGACGGCCTTGCCCTGGCCGCTGCGAACCAGATCCAGCGCATTCGTCGCATTGCCCTGGTTGTACAGGGCAATCGTCTCGGCCAGTTCAGCCTGCTTTTGCGAAAGCGCGTCCTTCATATGGCTGATCTGCTGGACGAGCTGGTCGTCAGGGGCAGTCAAGCTGTCGATGCGGGCAAGTTGCCCCGGAATGGCGCCGACAGCGCGCTGATAGGGATCGAGATAGGATTCCTCGCCGGTCAGCAGATAGCCGCGTTGGCCGCTCTCTGCATCTTGCGCCAGCGAAAGCAGTCCCGAAAGCAATTGCTGATATTCGATTGCCTCGCGCGCGGCGGCGCGGTTGGCCCGCTGTTCCTCGACCAGCATGGCACGGCTGCCGACAATCAGCGCCAGCACGGCAAAGCCGGCGACAAGCGGGAGCGATTGCCATCGCATGGCGCGTCGAAGACGAGCAATCATCATCTGTTATGCCGAACCAAAAGAATTCCCCGCAGGCAGCATTTCGTAGGCGGCGGCGGGGCGGAAGGCAATATGCCGGCTTCTGGAACCGGCAATCGGCCGCCAGCCTTGCGAAACCTTCATCATTTGGCTAAGGAGGCCGCGCATTCAGCGGCCGGCGTCAGCCGGCCTTCCGCTTTTCGGGATTCCGGCTTTTGGCCGGGTCCGGCTTCAGGCAAAGGCATTTCGCTCCCATGGCGCGCATCGTGATGAAATTCGGCGGAACCTCGGTCGCCGACATCGCCCGCATCCGCAACGTGGCGCGTCACGTCAAACGCGAGGTCGACGCCGGCCACGAGGTGGCGGTGGTCGTTTCGGCGATGGCTGGAAAAACCAATGAACTGGTCGGCTGGACGCGTGAGGCCTCGCCGATGCACGATGCACGCGAATATGACGCGGTCGTCGCTTCCGGCGAACAGGTCACGGCCGGCCTTCTGGCCATCACCTTGCAGAATATGGGCGTGCATGCACGTTCCTGGCAGGGCTGGCAGATCCCGATCAAGACCGACAATGCGCATGGCGCGGCGCGCATCCTCGACATCGACGGCGCGTTCCTGATCAAGCGCTTCGGCGAGGGCCAGGTGGCGGTGATCGCCGGTTTCCAAGGCATCGGCCCGGACAATCGCATCGCCACGCTCGGCCGCGGCGGCTCCGACACTAGTGCTGTCGCCATCGCCGCGGCGGTCAAGGCCGATCGCTGCGACATCTACACCGATGTCGACGGGGTCTACACCACCGATCCGCGCATCGAGCCCAAGGCGCGGCGGCTGGCCAAGATCTCGTTCGAGGAAATGCTTGAAATGGCTTCGCTCGGCGCCAAGGTTCTGCAGGTGCGTTCGGTCGAGCTTGCCATGGTGCACAGGGTGCGTACCTTCGTGCGGTCGTCCTTCGACGATCCCGACGCGCCCGGAATGGGGGATTTGCTCAATCCGCCCGGAACGCTCATTTGCGACGAGGAAGAGATCGTGGAACAGCAGGTCGTCACCGGAATTGCCTACGCCAAGGACGAAGCGCAGATTTCGCTGCGCCGGGTCGGCGACCGGCCGGGCGTTGCCGCCGGCATCTTCGGGCCGCTGGCCGAGGCCAACATCAATGTCGACATGATCGTCCAGAACATTTCCGAGGACGGCAAGTTCACCGACATGACCTTCACCGTGCCGTCGGGCGATGTCGACAAGGCGCTGGCCGTGCTTGAACGCCTCAAGGCCTCGATCGGCTACGATGTCGTGCAGTCGGAAGCCGGCATGTCGAAGGTTTCGGTCATCGGCATCGGCATGAGGAGCCATGCCGGCGTCGCCGCCACCGCTTTCAAGGCGCTGGCCGACAAATCGATCAACATCCGCGCCATCACGACCTCCGAGATCAAGATTTCGATCCTGATCGACGGTCCATATACGGAACTTGCGGTTCGTACTTTGCATTCCGTCTACGGTCTGGATAAGCAGTAGCGAGAACGATTTGAGTTGTTGCGTGTGCGCCGGTCGCGGTGGAAACTGCGGCGGGCAGAATGCCCATTGGAGAACAAGCCGCGATGCGTGATCAGGCCAGTGGCCCGCGCGTTTTGCTCAAACGGCTCCGCGAGCTCATGCAGGAGCCGCTGGAGCCGCAGGAGCGGCTTGACCGGATTGTGCGCGACATCGCCTCCAACATGGTCGCGGAAGTCTGCTCGCTCTATGTGCTGCGCGCCGATTCGGTGCTCGAACTCTACGCCACCGAAGGTCTGAACCCGAACGCCGTCCATTTGGCGCAGTTGCGGCTGGGCCAAGGTCTGGTCGGCACGATCGCAGCCAGCGCGCGGCCGCTCAACCTGTCCAATGCGCAGGAACACCCTGCCTTCGCCTATCTGCCGGAGACCGGGGAAGAGATCTACAACTCGTTCCTCGGCGTGCCGGTGCTGCGGGCAGGGCGCACGCTGGGCGTGCTGGTGGTGCAAAACAAGACCATGCGCCACTACCGCGACGACGAGGTCGAGGCGCTGGAAACCACCGCGATGGTGATCGCCGAGATGATCGCCACCGGCGATCTGGCGCGGCTGACCCGGCCCGGCCTCGAACTCGATCTGCGCCGTCCTGTCAGCTTCACCGGCCTGTCCTTCAATGAAGGCGTCGGGCTCGGCCATGTCGTGCTGCACGAGCCGCGCATCGTCGTCACCAATCTTTTCAACGAAGACAGCGAGGAAGAGGTCCGCCGGCTCGAGACCTCACTCAGCTCGCTCAGGCTGTCCATCGACGACATGCTGGAACGCCGCGACGTCGCCTTCGAAGGCGAGCATCGCCAGGTGCTGGAAGCCTATCGCATGTTCGCCAACGATCGCGGCTGGGTGCGGCGGCTGGAAGAGGCCATCCGCAACGGCCTGACGGCCGAAGCGGCGGTGGAAAAGGTGCAGAGCGACATGCGCGCCCGCATGCTGCACATGACCGATCCCTATCTGCGCGAGCGGATGAGCGATTTCGACGACCTCGCCAACCGCCTGCTGCGCCAGCTGATGGGGCGCGGGCCGGAAGATGTCGCCGCATCGCTGCCGAAGGATGCCATCATCGTTGCCCGTTCGATGGGGGCCGCCGAGCTGCTCGATTATCCCCGCGACAAGATGCGCGGGCTGGTGCTCGAGGATGGTGCCGCGACCAGTCACGTCGTCATCGTCGCGCGTGCCATGGGCATCCCCGTCGCCGGCCAAATGAAGGGCGCCGTTTCCATGGCGGAAAACGGCGATGCCATCATCGTCGACGGCGAAGAGGGCGTGATCCATTTGCGGCCGCAGCCAGATCTCGAGGCCGCCTACGCCGAAAAGGTGCGTTTCAGGGCGCGCCGGCAAGAGGTCTACCGCGAGCTGCGCAAGAAGCCGTCGACGACCAGAGATGGTGTCCAGGTCGATTTGCTGATGAATGCCGGTCTTGCCGTCGACCTGCCGCAGCTTGCCGAAGCGGGTGCGGCCGGCATCGGCCTGTTCCGCACCGAACTTCAGTTCATGGTCGCCTCGACATTTCCCCGGGCCGAAGCCCAGGAAAAGCTCTACCGCGACGTGCTCGAGGCGGCGCGCGGCAAGCCGGTCACCTTCCGCACCATCGATATTGGCGGCGACAAGGTGCTGCCCTATTTCAAGGGCGCGATCCAGGAAGAGAACCCGGCGCTTGGCTGGCGGGCGATCCGCCTGACGCTCGACCGGCCAGGGTTGTTGCGCACCCAGATCCGCGCTTTGCTCAAGGCCAGCGGCGGCCGCGAATTGAAGCTGATGCTGCCGATGGTGACCGAGCTGGGCGAGATCGCCCAGGCACGCGAGATCATCGACCGCGAGGTGCGGCATTTGTCGCGCTTTGCCCATCATTTGCCGACCAGCCTGAAGCTGGGGGCGATGTTGGAAGTGCCGTCGCTATTGTTCCAGCTTGATGAATTGATGAAGGCGGTCGATTTCGTCTCGGTCGGTTCGAACGACCTGTTCCAGTTCGTCATGGCCGTTGACCGCGGCAACACGCAACTGGCCAACCGCTTCGACACGCTGTCGGCGCCGTTCCTGCGCGTGCTCAAGCAGATCGCCGATGCCGGCGTCCGCAACCATACGCCGGTGACGCTGTGCGGCGAACTCGCAGGCAAGCCGATCTCGGCGATGGCGCTGATCGGTCTCGGCTTCCGTTCGATCTCGATGTCGCCGGCCTCGATCGGTCCGGTCAAGGCGATGCTGACGGAACTGCCGCTGGACGAGTTGAAGGCGTTTTTCGACGACAATCTGATGGCTCCGGCACAGGGCTTGCCGATGCGGGCGCTGCTGCAGGCCTTTGCCGACGACCGTTCGATCCCGTTATAGCAGCTTCATCATGGTCAATTTGCCCCGCGATCGTATGGATCAAGTCGTCAAGCGTTTCGAGATGCTCGAAGCGCAGATGTCGGCCGGCCCGGCGCCGGATGCCTATGTGCGGATGGCGTCTGAATATGCGGAAATCCAGGACATGGTGGCCAAGGTCAGGGCGCTGCGCCTAGCCGAGCATGAGCAGGCCGACCTCGAAGCCATGCTTGCCGACAAGGGCACCGATGCCGAGATGCGGGCGCTCGCCGAGGCCGAGCTGCCGGAGGTCGAGGACCGTATCGAGGCGCTGCAGAAGGACATCCAGATCCTGCTGTTGCCCAAGGATGCCGCCGACGACAAGAACGCCATTCTCGAAATCCGCGCCGGCACCGGCGGTGACGAGGCCGCGCTATTCGCCGGTGACCTGTTTCGCATGTATGAGCGCTACGCCGCCGAACGCGGCTGGCGTTTCGAGACGGCCTCGGCCAGCGATGGTGACGCCGGCGGCTACAAGGAAATCATCGCCACCGTGTCCGGCAAGGGCGTCTTTGCGCACCTGAAGTTCGAATCCGGCGTGCACCGCGTGCAGCGCGTGCCGGCAACCGAGGCGAGCGGGCGCATCCACACCTCGGCGGCAACCGTCGCGGTGCTGCCAGAAGCCGAAGAGGTCGACATCGACATCAGGGCCGAAGACATCCGCATCGACACGATGCGCGCCTCGGGTTCGGGCGGCCAGCACGTCAACACCACCGATTCGGCCGTCCGCATCACCCATCTGCCGACCGGCATCATGGTCGTGCAGGCGGAGAAATCGCAGCATCAGAACCGCGCCAAGGCCATGCAGATCCTGCGGGCCCGGCTCTATGATCTGGAGCGCGGCAAGGCTGACGAGGAGCGTTCCGAATCGCGCAAGTCGCAGGTCGGTTCCGGTGACCGCTCGGAACGCATCCGCACCTATAATTTCCCGCAAGGCCGCGTCACCGACCACCGCATCAATTTGACGCTGTACAAGCTCGACCGGGTAATGATGGGCGAACTCGATGAGATCATCAACGCGCTGATCGCCGATCACCAGTCGAAATTGCTCGCCGACATCGGCATCGATGACTGACCTGCCCGATGCACTCGGGCCGCTGCTGCGGGAAGCGCGGGCTCGGCTCGGCGCTACCGTCGACGACCCGGCGCTCGATGCGCGGCTGATCGTCGAGCATTTTTCGGGCACGACGCGCACGCAAGCCATTGCGGACCCCGAACGCAGGCTCGGCGCCGGCGTTGTTGCCGAAATCGATGCCGCCTTGAGACGTCGCGCTAGCGGCGAACCGGTGCATCGCATCCTCGGCTATCGTGAATTCTACGGTTTGCGCCTGTCGCTGTCGCCGGAAACGCTGGAGCCGCGGCCGGATACCGAAACGCTGGTCGAGGCGATATTGCCCTTCGTCAAGGCAGTTGCGGCGCGGGAAGGCGGGTGCCGCATCCTCGATCTTGGCACCGGCACCGGCGCCATTGCGCTGGCGCTGCTCAGTGTCGTGCCGACGGCTAACGCCACGGGCGTCGACCTGTCCGCGGGTGCGCTGGTGACGGCGGCGCGCAATGCCGGGCAACTGGGTCTTGCAGGCCGGTTCACGACGCTGCAGTCGGACTGGTTCGAAAAAGTTTCCGGCCGGTACCATGTAATTGTCGCAAACCCTCCCTATATAACCACGGAAGACATTGGAAATCTGCAGGACGAAGTCCGCAATTTCGACCCGCGCCTGGCCCTGGATGGCGGCGCGGACGGTCTGAACCCCTACAGAACCATCGCTGCGGAAGCGGCAAGGTTTTTGGAAACTGAAGGCAGGATTGCGGTCGAGATCGGCCAAACGCAACGCAACGAGGTCTGCGAGATATTCGCTGCAGCCGGCTATGGGCCGGGCGGTGCTTTTCGTGACCTCGGTGGAAACGACAGGGTTGTTGTCTTTGAAAGGATAAAGCCTTGACGCAGTGCAAAAAAGCGCTTGGCAATGCCGGGGAATGCGGCTAGGGTCGCCTTAACCGGATGAGACGAAGCAGGCAGTGCTCTTAGCGATTCGGTTTTCCTTGGAAATAGCTGCCTTCTTGCGCAAACGATGCCCAAGCTTCGTGCGGGAATCGTCCGGCAAGTGATGTAACCGGAACAGGATGGCACGTGGCGCCAACGCAATCGATGCGGGCGAACGCCGGTGAAGAGACGAAACGGCTGGCTGCATGAGCGCCTCCGTTCGTGAAGAGTTTTTCGAAAATTTCAAAATGAAGAGAGTTTGATGAGGCCACAACAGCAGAACAGGCGCATGCGCGGTCGCAACAATAGTGGCGGCGGCGGTGGTAACAATAACAACAACAATAACAACAACAACCGCAAGGGGCCTAATCCCCTGACGCGCAACTACGAGAGCAATGGCCCGGATGTGAAGATCCGCGGTTCGGCTCAGCAGATCGCCGAAAAATACGCCACCCTTGCCCGCGATTCTCACAGCTCCGGCGACCGGGTCATGGCGGAGAACTATCTCCAGCACGCCGAGCACTACAATCGCATCATCGCGGCCGCACAGGCGCAGATGCCGATCCAGAACGCGCAGCAGAATCGCGATGATTTCGACGATGACGGCGACGAGGATCGCGACGATTTCGACAATGGCGGCAACAACAACAGCAACACTGTTTCCGACGTCCAGGTCCCGGTGATCAACCATGGCGCCGGCCCGCAGCCGGTCATCGAAGGGACGCCTGCCGAGGTTGCGCTCAACCGGGAAGGTGGCCGCGAGGCCCGCGATAACAATGGCGGGCGTAACAATGGTGGCCGCGACAACAATGGCGGGCGCCATCGCGATCGTCGCCCCAATGGCGGTTATGGCCAGAACGGCCAGCGCGACTTTGGTTCACCCGTGGAACAAGGTGGTCAGCCCCAGGGCAACGAGACCCCGGTTCAGGGCGAAGCCGTTTCGCCGACCGAATCTGTAGCGCCGGCCGAACCGGCTCCGTCGTTCGAGAATCTTTCCCCGGCAGGTCTTGCCGCCCAGGCCGAACTCAACGAGGCGGCCGCCGAAAGCGGGGCTGCCCGTCGTCCGCGTCGTCCGCGCCGCCCGCGCGTCAACGCCGATCAGGTTGATGGCGGTGGCGAAAGTGCCGAGGCGGCCCCGGTCGAAAGCGGCAATGCCCAGCCGGTCAATGTCGATATCGACAACTGATCAAACGGCACCTCAAGACATGGAACGGCGGGGAGAAATCTCCGCCGTTTTCGTTTGGGCGGCCGTGCAATATTATGAAGTTGCCGATATCGAGACGTCTTGAGGGTTCGGAACTTGTGCACCATATCAGCCTCAACTGGGCCCGGCTCGAATGGGCGGGTCCGTCACCGCAATCGGATCCGGTGCCGCAAAGCGGGCCGGTGATGGAAGGAGACAGATATGAACCTCGAGAAATACTCAGAGCGCGTGCGCGGCTTTATCCAGTCCGCGCAGACTATGGCGCTTTCCCGCAACCATCAGCAATTCACTCCTGAACATATCCTGAAAGTGCTCGTCGACGACGATGAGGGCCTGGCCGCGTCGCTGATCGAACGCGCCGGCGGCAACGTCCGCGACGTCAAGCTTGGCGTCGAGGCGGCGCTCGAAGCGATGCCCAAGGTCGAGGGCGGCAATGGCCAGCTCTATCTGGCGCAGCCGCTGGCAAAAGTGTTTTCGACCGCCGAGGAACTGGCCAAGAAAGCCGGCGACAGCTTTGTCACGGTGGAGCGGCTCTTGCAGGCGCTCGCCATGGAGAAATCGGCCAAGACCGCCGACATACTGGCCAAGGCCGGCGTCACCGCGCAGGCGCTCAATCAGGTCATCAACGATGTCCGCAAGGGCCGCACCGCCGATTCGGCGAGTGCCGAACAGGGCTACGACGCGCTGAAGAAATACGCGCGCGACCTGACCGCGGATGCCCGTGCCGGCAAGCTGGACCCCGTGATCGGCCGTGACGACGAGATCCGCCGCACCATCCAGGTGCTGTCGCGCCGCACCAAGAACAATCCCGTGCTGATCGGCGAACCCGGCGTCGGCAAGACGGCGATCGCCGAGGGCCTGGCGCTGCGCATCGTCAATGGCGACGTACCGGAATCGCTGAAGGACAAGCAGCTGATGGCGCTCGACATGGGCGCGCTGATTGCCGGCGCCAAATATCGCGGCGAGTTCGAGGAGCGGCTGAAGGCAGTGCTCTCCGAAGTCACCTCGGCCAACGGCAACATCATCCTGTTCATCGACGAGATGCACACGCTGGTCGGCGCCGGCAAGGCGGATGGCGCCATGGATGCGTCGAACCTGTTGAAGCCGGCTTTGGCGCGGGGCGAGTTGCACTGCGTCGGCGCCACTACGCTCGATGAGTATCGCAAGCATGTCGAGAAGGATGCAGCGCTTGCCCGCCGCTTCCAGCCGGTGTTCGTCGACGAGCCGACGGTGGAAGACACCGTCTCGATCCTGCGCGGCCTGAAGGAGAAGTACGAGCAGCACCATAAGGTGCGTATTTCGGATTCGGCGCTGGTGGCGGCGGCGACGCTGTCCAACCGCTACATCGCCGACCGCTTCCTGCCGGACAAGGCGATCGACCTGGTCGACGAAGCCGCATCGCGGCTGCGCATGCAGGTCGATTCCAAGCCCGAGGCGCTGGACGAGATCGATCGCCGCATCATGCAGCTCAAGATCGAACGCGAGGCGCTGAAGGTCGAGACGGACGGCGCCTCGAAGGATCGGCTTGCCCGCCTGGAAAAGGAACTCGTCGGCCTTGAGGAGGAATCGACCGAGATCACCGCCAAATGGCAGGCGGAGAAGCAGAAGCTCGGGCTGGCCGCCGATCTGAAGAAGCAGCTCGACGAGGCGCGCAACGACCTTGCCATTGCCCAGCGCAAGGGTGAATTCCAGCGCGCCGGCGAGCTTGCCTATGGCAAGATCCCGGAGCTGGAAAAGAAGCTGAAGGAGGCCGAGGCCCAGGACGGCAAGGTCGGCATGGTCGAAGAGGTGGTCACCCCCGACCACGTCGCCCATATCGTCTCGCGCTGGACCGGCATTCCGGTCGACAAGATGCTGCAGGGCGAGCGCGACAAGCTGCTGCGCATGGAGGACGAGATCGGCAAGCGCGTCGTCGGCCAGGGCGAGGCGGTGCAAGCTGTCTCGAAGGCTGTGCGGCGCGCCCGCGCGGGCTTGCAGGATCCGAACCGGCCGATCGGCTCGTTCATGTTCCTCGGGCCGACGGGTGTCGGCAAGACCGAGTTGACCAAGGCGCTGGCGAGCTTCCTGTTCGACGACGACAGCGCGATGGTGCGCATCGACATGTCGGAGTTCATGGAAAAGCACTCGGTCGCCCGGCTGATCGGCGCACCTCCCGGCTATGTCGGCTATGAGGAAGGCGGCGCGCTGACCGAAGCGGTGCGGCGCCGGCCTTATCAGGTCGTGCTGTTCGACGAGATCGAGAAGGCGCATCCCGATGTGTTCAACGTGCTGTTGCAGGTGCTCGACGATGGCCGCCTGACCGATGGCCAGGGCCGCACGGTCGACTTCCGCAACACGCTGATCATCATGACGTCGAACCTCGGCGCCGAATCTCTCGTCAATCTCGGCGAGGATCAGGACGTCGATCTGGTTCGCGACGAGGTGATGGGTGTCGTCAGGGCGTCGTTCCGGCCGGAGTTCCTCAACCGCGTCGACGAGGTGATCCTGTTCCACCGGCTGCGCCGGCAGGATATGGGCCGCATCGTCGAGATCCAGCTCAAGCGGCTGGAGAGCCTGCTTGTCGATCGCAAGATCACACTTTCGCTGGACCAGGAGGCGATCAATTGGCTGGCGGCCAAGGGCTACGACCCTGCCTATGGCGCGCGACCGCTGAAGCGAGTGATGCAGAAGGAATTGCAGGACCCGCTGGCGGAGAAGATCCTGCTCGGCGACATCCTCGACGGCTCGACCGTCAAGGTGACAGCCGGTTCCGACCGGCTGAACTTCCGCTCGAAACCGACGATTGTGGCGGCGGAAGTGGCAGCCTGATCCAAGCCGCGCGTCCATCCCGGACGCGCGGCTTTTGAGGTCTTTGTCATATGCATGTCGTTCTCCCAAAATCGGGGCCACTTTTGGGCGACATGCGCAAAAAAGCGGGCGCGGATGACACTGGACGATTACAACAGCTTCTGCGCCTCGCTGCCCGCGACGAGCCATGTCGTCCAGTGGGGCGGCGCCCATGTCTGGAAAATCGGGGCCAAGGTCTACGCGATCGGCGGCTGGGACCAGGGCCAGCAGCTCTTCGTCACCTTCAAATGCTCCGATATCGCCTATGACGTGCTCAAGGAGCAGCCGGGCCTGCGGCCCGCGCCCTATCTTGCCTCGCGCGGCATGACATGGATCCAGCGTCGGACAAGCCAGAGCATGGATGATGCCGCGCTGAAGGACTATTTGCGCGAGAGCCATCGCCTTGTAGCCCTGAAACTGGCCAGGCAGGCGCGCAAGGAATTAGGACTTGCCGCAAGCTAGTCTATATTCCTCGAGGCGCCGGAAAACCGCCATCTTCATGCCCGGTTCATGTTGGAACCATATGGTGGGTAACTGGTTTGCTGGCGAGGGGCTTCGCCAGAGAACAATGCCGGGCGGCGGCAATTACGGACCGGAGAGTTTCGCCACTATGCTGCGTACGATCTTCACCCTTTCGGTACTTGCCGGCGGGCTTTTGTCTGCCAATGCAATCGCTGCCCCAACGCAGGACAGCGCACCACCGATTGTCCGTGCCGCCGATACCGGGGGCATCCTTATCGCCCAGGACGGCAATCTCGACATCTACTACGACGCTAGAGGCAACCGCGTCATCGTCGATGCCGATACCGGCAAGGTCATCGCCATCCAGCCGCCGCAGACCCGGCTCGACCGTCGTGCCCTGCGCCGTGAGACACGACTGCGCGAATTGGGCCGCGCCCCCGACGGCGACGACCGCTACTATCTCGACGATCCGGAAGACATGGCGCGGTTCCGCCGCCAGCAGTTGGAAGAGGAAGGCCGCGTTATCCCGCCGCCGGCGGACGAGTACGAACCCTATGGGGACAATTCCGTCGAAGCCTATCCTCCCCCACCGCAGGACGATGGCAGCTACGACGACAATTATCCCGACGCGCCGCAGCCGGCGAAGCCGGGCACCATCAAGCGCCAGCCGCTGAACGAGGCCTCGATAGACCCTGCCCAGCCGGCGATACCCGCCGATCAGGCGGCTCTGCCACCAAAGGCTGGCGACAAGACCACTGTTGCCCCGGCACTTTCGCTGGGAGCGCGCCAGGATGTCGCCGCCCTTCAGGTGCTGCTCGACCGGGGTGGCGCTTCGCCTGGCGTCATCGACGGGCGTTTCGGTTCGAATGTCGACAAGGCGCTCGCTGCCTACAACCAGATCACCGGCGCCAATCTGCGATCGACCGACGCGGTCGCCATCCAGGCGGCACTTGCGCAATCCGGCGGCGATGCCTTCGCCAACTACACGATCACAGCGGAGGATGCGGCCGGTCCCTATGTCGCGTCGATCCCGGAAGACTACAGCCAGAAGGCGCAACTCGACCGCATGGGTTACACGTCGGTGACCGAGGCGCTCGCGGAGCGCTTCCACATGGACGAGAATTATCTCAAAGCGCTCAACCCGGACGTCGATTTCAATCGTCCCGGCACGACCATCAAGGTCGCCAATTTCGGAAAACTGGTTTCGACGCCGGTGGCCCGCATCGTCGCGGACAAGGACAAGAAAGAGGTTTTCGCCTATGATGCCGGCGGCAGACTGGTCGCGGCCTATCCCGCAACCATCGGCTCATCGGACACGCCGTCACCGTCCGGCATACACACGGTGTCGCGCGTCGCGCTCGATCCGAACTACACCTACAACCCCAGCATCAATTTCAAGCAGGGCCAAAACGACAAGGTCCTGACCATTCCGCCGGGCCCGAACGGTCCCGTCGGCTCGGTCTGGATCGCCCTGGACAAGCCGACCTATGGCATCCACGGCACGCCGGATCCGTCGAAGATAGGCAAGACCGAAAGCCATGGCTGCGTACGCCTGACCAACTGGGATGCGCGGGAGTTGGCCAAGCTGGTTTCGCCGGGTGTCACGGTGGAGTTTGTGGGCGGACCTTCAGCCGATAGCCTTGCGCAGCAGTGAGCTGTGAAGTGCGGCGGCATAGACCAGCTGCACGATCGGGATGAAACCGAGCTTTCAAGTGGTCGCCTTATCGAAATCCCCGCCGGCTGCACGTAACGGGGCTGGCATGACTGTGCCATTTGCACCCTGACATGGTGCAACCCTGGCCAAACGGCTGTTTTCAGCGACTGCAAGCCACTGGCCGGTTGTTGCTGGTGCGCTAGGGGTTTAAGCAAGGTTTCATGCATTCACCGAGTAAAGCTGCCGCCGTCCCGCTGACCAGCCCGGTCATGAATGGGACGTTCTGTCCGCAGTCGCAGCGGCGATTTGTGCTGATCGCGGCAATCCTGGCCTCGGCGCTTGGCTTCATAGACGGCTCGATCCTGGCCATCGCCACGCCGGCGATCCGCGTCAACCTTGGCGCCAGCCTTGCCGAGGCGCAGTGGATTTCCAATGCCTATGCGTTGACGCTCTCGGCGCTGATCCTGGCCGGGGGTGCCGCTGGCGACCGATTCGGCCTACGCCGCGCCTTCGTGGCCGGCATTGCGCTGTTCATCGTCGCTTCGCTTGCCTGTGCGCTGGCGCCGAATGCCATTGTGCTGATCGCATTTCGTGCCGTCCAGGGCATTGGCGCAGCGATCATGGTGCCCGGCAGCCTCGCCATCATCGCCAAGGCCTACCCGAAGAAAGAACGCGGCCGCGCTATCGGCATCTGGGCGGCGGCTTCGGCGCTGACCACGGCACTTGGCCCGGTGCTCGGCGGCTTCGTGCTGTCGGCCTTCGGCGACGGCATCTGGCGGGCGATCTTCGCCATCAACCTGCCGCTCGGGCTTATTTCGATCTGGCTGCTGCTGGCCAAGGTTCCAGCCGATACGCCGACGGAGAAACGCAGCCTGGATCTCGGCGGTGCAGCGCTCGCGACATTGGCCTTCGGCGCGCTTGCCTATGGGCTGACCTCGATGAGCGCGAGCGGCGAGGGCCTCATGGCAGGGCCGAGCATTGCCGCAGGCGTCGTATTGCTGGCTGCCTTCATCGTCTTCGAGCTTCGGCAGCGTGAGCCGATGATCGACCTCAGCCTGTTTCGTGTCGGTGCTTTCGCCGGTGCCAATGTGGCGACGTTCTTCCTCTATTTCGCGCTATCGGCCAACCTTTTCTATCTGCCGATGCTGCTGATCGCCGGCTGGGGACTGAGCACGGCCGAGGTCGGCTTCATCTTCCTGCCCTTGTCAGCAGCGATCGCGCTTTTGTCGGGACCTGTCGGCAAGCTGTCGGACCGGATCGGACCGCGTTTTCCGATCGCCTGCGGCAGCCTGGTCGTGGCTTTTGCGTTTGCCGGGTTGGCCTTGCTCACCTACGCCGGTATCCATAATTTCTGGACCGGAACATTCCCGCTGATGGGGCTGATGGGGCTCGGCATGGCTCTGGTCGTATCGCCTTTGTCGACCGCGATCATGACGGCGGTGGAAAACAAGGACACGGGGGCGGCCTCCGGCATCAACAATGCCGTCTCACGCATCGGCGGTTTGATCGCGGTGGCGGCGATGGGCTCGCTTGCCGCATGGGTTTACGCGAATGCGCTGGACGCGAGCGCAACGCCGGGCATCCCAGGATTTGGTGAACCGGCGCCAGCCGGGCTTGCGCCGGCCATCGATGCGGCGAGGCTCGCCGCCAGCGACGCCGCTTTTGCCGCGGTCTCTTCGGTGACCGCGCTGCTTTGCCTGTTTGCGGCTGTCATCGCCTGGACGACCATTCCCGGTGAGCGATTGCCATGGCCGCGACAGGCCGAAGATCAGCAAGGCTGAAGCGGGTCAACCGTCGATCTTGGCGCTCGCAACCTTCAGCGAATCGCTGTCTTCCTGCTTCAGCAGTTCGTCGATGCGCTCGCGCTCGCGCTTGAAGGCAACGAGGTCATCGCCCTTCAGCACCTTGCCGACCGGCAGGCGGACACGCATCGGATCAACCTTGGTGCCGTTGACGATCAGTTCGTAGTGAAGATGCGGGCCGGTGGCGAGGCCGGTCTGGCCGAGGAAGCCGATGGTCTGGCCCTGGCGGACGTGCACGCCCGGTTCGATGCCTTTGGCAAAAGCGCTCTGGTGATTGTATGATGTCTCATAGCCATTGGCATGGCGGATGATGATCTGCTTGCCGTAACCGCCGGCCCAGCCGACCTTCTCGACCGTGCCGTTGCCGGCGGCGATGATCGGCGTGCCGATCGGCGCGGACCAGTCGACGCCGGTGTGCATGCGGACATAGCCGAGGATGGGATGCCTGCGGGCGCCGAAACCGGAGCGGAATTTCCCGGCGGGCAGGGGATTGCGCAACAGGAACTGCTCGGCGCTCGAGCCGTCCTCATCGAAATAGTCGGTG